>CAILKC010000166.1 GCA_903834675.1 uncultured Victivallales bacterium
CGAGGCGTTGCCGAAGTTGAAGGTCGTGATCCGGGCCGGCGCCGGCTACGATACCATTGATACGAAGTACGCGCGGCGGCGCGGGGTGGACGTGATGAACACGCCCGGGGCCAATGCCAACGGGGTGGCCGAGGAAGTCTTCGCCCTGGCCCTGGCGTACTACCGGCATGTGGTGCCGGGTGACGTGACGACACGGGCGGGCAAGTGGGAGAAGAAGAAGTTCATGGGCCGGGAGCTGCACCGCAAGACGCTGGGCCTGGTGGGCCTGGGCAACATCGGGCAGCTGGTCGCCAAGCGCAGCTCCGGCTTCGAGATGCGTTTGCTGGCTTTCGACCCCGTGGTCAGCGCCAACAAGGCCGAGGATCTGGGGGTGAAGTTGGTCGATCTCGAAACCCTGTTCGCCGAGTCCGACATCGTTACCTTGCACGTCCCGGAGAACAACGAGACCCGCGGTATGGTCAACAGCAAACTGCTGGCGCGGATGAAGAAGGGGGCAGTGCTGATCAACTGCGCGCGCTCCGGCATCATCAACGAAGCGGACCTGCGGGCCGCCAAGAAAGACAAGAACCTGGGCTTCTGCAATGACGTATACGAGGCGGATGAGGCCGGTCCGAAGAGCGTGGCAGACATTGCCGATGTGATGTTGCCGCATCTTGGGGCGAACACGCTCGAAGCGAATTTGACCGCCGCCCGCCGCGCCGCCGAGCAACTCATCGCCTATGTCGAGAAGGGGGTCACCACCTACGTGGTCAACAAGGGGGTGCCAGACGGTCTGGACGAGGATTACCAGCAACTGGCCTACTACGTCGCCCTGGTGGCTCGCAGCTACCTGGGCTGCGGGCGGCCGGTGCATCAGATCAAGTGCAGCTTCTACGGCACTCTTGGGCCGTTCGCCAAGTGGTTCCTGCCGCCGATCTGCGCCGCTCTCTCGCCCGAGTTTGACCCCCTGCAGGATCCCGAGGAAGCCCGCATGTTTCTGGCGGACCGTGGCATCGAGATCGAGATCCGCGACGCGGACGAGTGCAAGCACTACGACAACAGCATGACCATCGACCTGGCCGAAGGCGGCAACGCCATCGGCCGAGTCAGCGTGCGCGGCACCATCGCCGAAGGCAATATCATGATCTCTCGGATCAACGACTTCGACCGGCTGTACTTCGTGCCTAAGGGGCATGCGCTGGTGGTGCAGTACGCGGACCGTCCGGGGGTTCTGGCCCGCATCACCAGCGCCTGCGCGGCAGCGAATCTGAACATCGAGGACATCCGGGCGCCGCGGGACAGCAGCAAGCAGAAGGCGATTGCGGTGCTGAAGACCAATGGACCCGTGCCGCCAGAAGTAGTGGAACGCATCCAACGCGAGACTCAGGCGGAAGTGGCGTTTGCAATGACGGCGCTGTGAACGCCGCTTCAGGCGTCAGTCGACCCACATTGAGTGATGTGTCCGGGGCTGTCGACCGGTGGGAATTGCGGCGGCAGAATGCTATAGTGGACGGCTTTGCGCGAGGTGATGGTCCAGGCGCATTGAGAGAACCGTACGGGCGTCCGGTTTTCGTGACGTGGAGCAGCAGCGCCCACAGGCGGAGGACGTTATGGTGGCGAAAGTGAAGAAGGCGAAGATCAGGAAGACCTACAAGCTGGCCGTCATCGGCGGCGACGGCACGGGCCCCGAAGTGGTTGCCGAGGGCTTGAAGGTCTTGCACGCGACCGCCAGCCGCTATGGCTTCGGCCTCGCCACCCAGGACTACGATTTCGGCGGCGCTCGCTATCTGCGGACCGGCGAGGCGCTGCCGGAAGGCGCGGTGGCGGAGTTGAAGCAGTTCGACGCCATTTATCTTGGCGCCATCGGCCATCCGGACGTCAAGCCTGGCATCCTCGAGAAGGGCATCCTGTTGCGCCTGCGTTTTGACCTCGATCAGTACATCAACCTCCGGCCGGTCAAGCTTTTTCCGGGGGTCGAGTGTCCGCTGGTGGGCAAGGGCCCGGAGCACATCGACTACGTGGTCGTGCGCGAGAACACGGGCGATCTGTACACCGGCGCCGGCGGTTTCAGCATGAAAGGCACCCCCCACGAAGTCGCCATCCAGACCGCCGTCTACACGCGCTTCCAGGTCGAGCGCTGCCTGCGCTACTCGTTTGAGCAGGTACGCCGTCGGCACAGTGCCGAGGCGCCCTGGCGCGGCCTCACTGATGCGGACCGCCAGGCGGGCAAGATCGGCAAGCTCACGCTCTGCGGCAAGACTAACGTCCTGACCTACGTCTACGACCTCTGGGAACGGGCCTACTACGAGGTCGCCGCCGAGTATCCGGACGTGAAGACGGACTACTGCCACGTGGACGCCACCTGCATGTGGATGGTGAAGAACCCGGAATGGTTTGACGTGATCGTGACCGGCAACATGTTCGGCGACATCATCACCGATCTCGGCGCCATCACCCAGGGCGGTATGGGCATTGCCGCGGGCGGCAACATCAACCCCGGCGGCGTCAGCATGTTCGAGCCCATCGGCGGCAGCGCCCCGAAGTACACCGGCCTGGGCGTCATCAACCCCCTGGCGGCCATCTGCTCTGGCGCGATGCTCCTCGAAGAACTTGGCGAGACGGCGGCGGCACAGGCGATAGAGAAGGCGGTTGCCTTTGTAACCGCCAAGAAGATGAAGTCGATGGCGGCCGGCCGCATGGGTTACTCCACCAGCCAGGTCGGCGACTTGGTCATCGACAACCTCGCCTGACGACCCCCGGGCCAGGAACCGCGGCGCCTCGGCATCCGACTATGTCGAGGCTGTCCGTGGTGATCACGAGGGCTGGCCCCTGTCCGTCGCGGCCAGGCCAAGGCAAAGCATCTTGGCGCGCGTTCACGGGCCGAGATGGCCTCTTCCGTTCGGCCAACCCGTCAGGGGTTCGTCCGCGGTTGCGGCCCCTTCGTCCGAGGCTACATTAGCTTCTATGGTGTACGTCTTGGGCGGCTCCGTACCAGGGATTCGGTCGGCCGCGCCAATTGCCCGCCTGTCGGTCCGCCACTGTGGAGAGTCCGCATGCGAGCCTTCCGCCCAGTCCTGATTATCGCGGGCGCTGCTTGGCTGGTGGCGTTGCCGCCGGCCGCGGGGTTCAGCCTGTGGCCTTTCGGTAAAACGCACAAGGGGCCTCAGCCCACCGCGAAGGTCACCGAACCGAAAGATGTGCCGAAGGAGAAGCCGGCAGCGGCTGACACGCCGTCCATCGATCGGCTCGAGAAGCTGGCCAAGGAAGGCAGTTCCGGGGCGCAGTTGGCCTTGGGAAAGCTGTACTTTGAGGGCACGGAAGGGGTAAAGAAGAACCCCAAGAAGGCGGCGGCGTGGTTTCGGAAGGCCGCCGAGCAGGGCAATGCCCGCGGCATGTTCAACCTCGGCGTCTGCTATGACGGCGGGGTCGGGGTCGACAAAGACGTGCCGAAGGCCATGGAGTGGTACCGAAAGGCTGCCGACCTGGACATCCCCGAAGCCCAGTTGAACCTCGCTCTCATGCTGGAGGAACGCGGCAAGCAGGCCGAAGCGCTGGTCTACTATCGCAGGCTGGCCGACCGCGGCGGACAAACCGGCGCCATGCGCAAGACCGCGGACCTGCTCATGAGCGGCAAAGCCGGCGCCAAACAGCCCGCCGAAGCGGCGCGCTACCTCAAGACCGCCGCCGAACGCGGCGACAGCCGAGCCCAAGTGCGCCTGGCCAACTGCTACCAGCGTGGCGAGGGGGTCCCGGTCGACTACCGAGAGATGCTCGGGCTGCTGTCGCTGGCAGCCCAGGACGGCGACCCTGAGGCACAGGCCAAACTGGGGTACTGCTATGCCAAAGGGATGGGCACAGCCCCCAACTCTGACATCGCCTTGCGCTGGTACGAGCGCAGCGCGGAGGCAGGCTACGCAACCGGGCAGGTGCATCTGGGGAATTGCTATCTTCAGGGGCAAGGCACCGAGCGCGATGTCGTCAAGGCGGTCAAGTGGTTTCGCCAGGCCGCCGAGCAGGGCGACTCCATGGGGGAATTCAGCCTTGGGGTGGCCTACGAAAGGGGCTACGGCGTCGCGGCTGATCCCGCCGCCGCCGTCATGTGGTACCGCCGGTCTGCTGAGCAGGGCTATGCGCTGGCCGAGTACAACCTCGGCCTGGCCTGCCAGGAGGGCATGGGCGTGGGCCAGGACCTGACCGAAGCAGCGCGCTGGTTCGCGGCAGCCGCGCAGCAGGGCTCTCCCGAGGCCCTGGCGGCACTCGGTCAGTGCTTCTTGCAGGGCCGCGGCCTGCCCCTGGACCGCGACAAGGCCCGCGACTGTTTCAGCCGGGCCGCCAAGATGGGCTCGGCCGATGCGGCAGAAGCCCTCAAGACGCATTTCAGACAGCCCTAGCAGCGGGCGCTGCCCCGTAGGGTTGCCTGCCGACGCGGAGAAACCAGCATGAGCAGCAGCGCTGAGGTCAACAAGGTCGGTGTACGGCAGATTCGCAAGTGGACCGCCGAGGGTCGGCGCCTGGTCGCGGTCACGGCCTATGACGCCCTCATGGCTCGACTGGCAGACCAGTCGGGCGTCGATCTGATCTTGGTGGGCGACTCGCTGGGGATGACCATGCTGGGTTACGAGACGACGATTCCCGTGACCCTGCGCGACTGCCTGCACCACACGGCGGCAGTCAAGCGTGGGGTGAAGCGCGCCATGGTGGTGGCGGACATGCCGTTTCTGACGTACCAGATCAGCCCCGAGCAAGCCCTGCGCAACGCCGGACGGCTGCTGCAGGAAGCGGGGGCGGACGCGGTCAAGCTGGAAGGGGGCGAGCGCCTGGCGCCGACCATCCGTCGACTGGTCGAGTGTGGCATTCCCGTGTTGGGCCACATCGGCATCTTGCCGCAGTCGGTCAAGGCAGAGGGCGGCTACCATGTGCAGGGACGCACGCCGGAATCGGCCGCCCAGATCCGCCGCGACGCCGCCGCGGTGCAGGACGCCGGCGCCTTCGCCATGGTGCTGGAGGGGCTTCCCTTGGGGCTGAGTCAGGAGATCTCGAGTGCCAGCCAGATCCTTACCATCGGCATCGGGGCCGGGCCGCATTGCGGCGGTCAGATACAGGTCCTGCACGATATCCTCGGGCTGTTTGAGGATTTCGTGCCGCACCACACCAAGCGTTACGCCGCGGTAGCCGACCAGGTCCGCCAGGCGCTGGCGGCGTATCGCGACGAGGTCCGCGGTGGCAGTTTCCCGACCGAGGAGCAGTCGTTCCGATGACCATCTGTCGTACGATCGGGGAGATGCGGGCCCAAGTGCGCGAGTGGCGTCAGGCCGGGCTGAGGGTCGGCTTGGTGCCCACCATGGGCTACCTGCACGAGGGCCACCTGTCGCTGGTCGACCTGGCGGCCCAGCGGGCCGAGCGGGTGGTGCTGAGCCTCTACGTCAATCCGACCCAGTTCGGTCCCGGCGAAGACCTCGATAAGTACCCGCGCGACGTGCCACGCGATGAGGCCATGTGCCGGCAGCGCGGCGTGCAGGCGCTGTTCTACCCGGACAGCCGGGCCATGTATGCGCCGACTCACAGCACCTGGGTGGTGGTTGAGGGGCTGACCGACACCCTGTGCGGGCGCTCCCGTCCCGGGCACTTCCGCGGCGTCAGCACCGTGGTTGCGAAGCTATTCAACATCGTGCAGCCAGACGTCGCTGTGTTCGGGCGCAAGGACGCCCAGCAGGTCCTGGTCATTCAGCGCCTGGTTCGCGATCTCGACCAGCCCGTCGAGATCATCGTGGCGCCGATAGTGCGTGAGGCGGACGGGTTGGCCATGAGTTCGCGCAATACCTACCTCACGGCCGACGAGCGCCAGCGTGCCGTCTGCATCTCGCAGGCCTTGCGGGAGGCCGAGCAGCGCCAGGCGCGGGGCGAGTTCGACGCCGCCCTGCTCTGCCAGCGGGTGTCGGCCATCATCCTGGCGGGCGGCGGCCGGATCGACTACGTCGAGTGCGTGAGCCGCGACACCCTGCAGCCCCTGACCCGCATCGACCAGCCGGCGCTGCTCGCGGTGGCGGCGTACTTCGGCAAGACTCGCCTGATCGACAACGCCTATCTCGACGGATGAAGACCTTCCACAAGCTGCTCCTCGTCGGCATGGGCATAGTCCTGGTACTCGGGCTGGGCCTGCTGCTGACCGTTCGCCAGCTGCGCAGTACAGCCCGGGCGGTAGACCTGCTTTCCCGCACCCAGAGCCTCCGCGCCGAGGTGCTGCTGACTGCGGCCTATGCTTCCGACCTGGTGACCGCCCGGCAGCGCAACGATGCTTTGGTCGAGCAGGAATCGATCCGCCTCCTGAACCGCACCGTGGCCCGCGCTACCGAACTGCTCGGGCAGATGCAGGAAGACGACGGCGGCCTCGCCGACCCCGACACCGGCCGCGATGTCCGCGAGGTCATGGACCTCTGGCAGCTCAGCGGCGACGCCGCCGAGTCCATGATCGCGGGCCGGGCCGTCATGCGCAACCTCGACTTCCTGCGTGACAGTTCAGTGCGTCTGGCGCAACGGCTGAACCCCATCGTCGCGGCGGCCGAGCGCCGCCGCGAGACCGGCGCGCGGGCCGCCCTGTGGACGCTGCTGTGGGTGTGTCTGGTGCAAGCTGGCCTGGTCGGACTGGCCCTCTGGCGGCTGCAAGTCGACATCTTCGCCGGCATGGACAGCACGCTGGAAAGCATGCAGTTGCTGGGCAGTGGCACGCTCTCCCCCGAGGCGACGCTGCCAGAACAGGGCCGCGGCGAGTTCCGCCAGATGACCCGTACCCTCAACCGCTTCCTTGAGCGCATCCGCGAATCGGACCGCACCAAGGACCGCTTCCTGGCCGCCATGAGTCATGAAATCCGGACCCCCATGAACGGCGTGATCGGCTTCCTGGGGAACCTGCGCGAGACCCCGCTGAACGAGCAGCAGCGGCAGTATGTCCGCGTCATCGAGTCAAGTGCGCGGAGTCTGTTGCGAGTCCTCAACGAAATCCTGGATTTTTCGAAGCTTGCGGCGGGGCGTATGGAGCTTGAAGAGGTGGCCTTCGACCTGCCCCGGCTGGCGGAGGACTGCGTGGCCATGGCGCGCCAGTTAGTGCGCTCCAAGCCGGTGAAGGTCGTGTTCGAGTCGACGGGGCTGGAAGCGGGGGTGATCCGCGGCGATCCGACCCGGCTGCGGCAGATTCTGGATAACCTGCTGGGCAACGCCGCCAAGTTCACCGAGCGCGGCGAAATCCGACTGCGGATCGAAGCCGTGTCCAGGCCGGAGGAGCGTCTCGAACTGCGCCTGGCCGTCAGCGATACCGGCATCGGCATCCCACCGGATCGGCAGCGGGACCTGTTCAAGCCCTTCACCCAGGTAGAGGCAGGCACCACCCGCAAGTATGGCGGCACCGGCCTGGGCTTGTGCATCGCGGCCAGCCTCACGGACCTCATGGGCGGGCGCCTCAGCGCCGAGAGTCGGCCGGGAGAGGGCAGCACCTTCCACTTCACCTTCGTTAGCCGGTTCGCCCGCTCCGAGGAGCAGGTCCAACTCTCGGGACACTACCGCATCATTCTGCCACCCGGCGCGCTGCGCAAGTTCTGGGCCCTGCTGGTGGACGATACGCCCACCAATCTCTTCCTCATGGAGACCATCTGCCAGAGCATCGGACTACCGTACCGCACCGCCACCAACGGCAAGGAGGCCGTCGAACTGGCGCAGGAACAGAAGTTCGACCTGATCTTCATGGACATTCAGATGCCCATCATGGATGGCTATACCGCCATCCGCGAGATCCGCAAACTCGACCACAGCGGCGGCACGCAGATCATCGCCCTCACTGCCAGCGCCTTCCAGGAAGATGTCGACAAGGCCCTCGGAGCCGGCTCCACCGGCTTTCTGGCCAAGCCCTTCGAACGCGACCATCTGCTGCTCTGTATCGCGCAGCACTTGGATGTGCCCGTGGATCGCGAACTGCGTGAACCGCTCGAGGCGCACGACACCCGCGAAGGCATGCTGGTCCGGCAGATGTATGACTTCATGCGCGAGCAGTACCAGATCAGCCTCGGCGAGATCAAGATGATCCTGGCCCAGTCAGTCTCCGACTGGCGCCCCTTGCTGGACGATCTGCGCGTTTTTGGCCGCCGCGCCGACTGGGACGAAGTACGCACCATCATGCACCGCTTGAAAGGCCAGCTTGCGTCCATCGGCTTGCCGTCGTTCGCGGAGCGCGCCGGCAGTTTCACCGCCGCGATCCGGGCTGGACAGACCGAGACCCTGCGCGGCGAGATCGAGACCTTTACCGCCGAACTGAGTGCGGTCTTCCTGGCCGTCGAGCAGGAGGTCACCGTCATGACCGCGGGCGTCGCCAAGAGCCCCCCGTCGCGCCCGGCTGCCCTGGTGCAGCCCAGTTGACGGAAAGGCGACGACGGGGCCCGCAGAGGGTGCTGTGAGTACCTGGTCCTGTACCCGCTTCTGGGCCCGATCTGCAGGCTGAGCTGACGCGCTCAGTCGGCGCTGGGCAGGATGAGTCTCACCGGACCTTGCATCCCGCTCGGTAGGCTATCCCGCTCGAAGACGCGCTGCCGGGACTCATACGGCGAGACCGGCGGGCATTTTTCGGCCCAGTAGGCATCGACTTCAGCGGGCGAGATCGCGTTTCGCCTGGTGCCGTTCCCACAGAAGATATTTCGCCTGGTGCCGTTCCCACAGAAGATATTACTGATGAATAACTTAATAGACGTTTATGGTGCTAAATATGGTCTTATCATCGTTTTCATGTACACGAATACATGCCTAGCGTGATCAGCGACGCCATGCCAGCCCTCCGTTTCACCTGGTGCCGTTCCCACAGAAGATATTTCGCCTGGTGCCGTTCCCACAGAAGATATTATTGATGAATAACTTAATAGACGGTAATGGTGCTAAATATGGTCTTAGAAGCGTTTTCATGTACACGAATACATGCCTAGCGTGATCAGCGACGCCATGCCAGCCCTCCGTCTTGCCGTTACGCCGTCGGCAACGGCTTCATGCGGCACCGCCAGATCGCACACAGTAACGCGATGGCATCCGGGGTACGGAAGGCAGACATTTTTCATTGGATGATATTTATGGCCAGTAAAAAGCGTTATAATGTACTAATTATCCGTAAATGAATGCATTAAGTAGCTCTAAACAAATATGTTCTGTGGGAACGGCACTGAACAACGGCACTGAACAACATCGCACGCTCTCGCAACGGTTCGCTCACGAATCTGGCCAGATTGGCCTCATGAGCGCGCCGTTGGTGAGCGAACGGTTGCGAGTTGAGGCGGAAACGGGAGCGCCGAAGTTGCGAGTGTACGTCTGCATTTGCTGAGGGCTGGGGCCCGATTTGCAGGCTGAGCTGACGCGCTCAATCGGCGCTGGGCAGGATGAGTTTCACCGGACCGAGCATCCCGCTCGGGAGGCTATCCCGCTCGAAGACGCGCTGCCGTGACTCATACGGCGAGACCGGCGGGCATTTTTCGGCCCAGTAGGTCTCGACTTCAGCGGGCGAGATCGCGTTGGCGAGCGTGTTCGACACCGTGATGTCGAGCCTGTTTACGCCTTGGCGGAGCCTGACGGCGAACCTGAACGGCCCGAAAAATTCCCTGCCGACCACCCTGCCGTTGAGCTTCACGGAACAGGCGTATAGGACTTTTCCGAGGTCAAGCACCGCCTTGCCGGCGACCGGACTCACGAACTCCAGCGAGTAGACGGCATCGCCGCTGAAGCCCCCGCCGACGTATTCCCGCCAGTCGCCCAGCGCGGCTTGGCGAGGCTCTGCTTTCAGCGTCTCTATCTCGTACTCGTGCTTCCCGGGACGGTGGCTGACCAGCGGCCGGATCGTCCAGCCGTCTTTCAGCCCGATCTCCGTACCGGAAACCGGTTCCGGCAGAGGGTCGTCGGCCTTTGCCCCCGTGAGGAACAGCGCGGAGCCGTAGGGCTCGAACTCCCACTCAAAAGCGCCGCCATCCGAGGGCACGCCGTAGAGCTTCCCGTCGTCAGGCTGGCAGAGCACGATACTCCCCCGGTCGGGAATGCCGATCTTCAGTTTCACCGTCTCTGCCGCCTCGTTCGTGAAGAAGTAGAGCGCCTGTTTCCCGAGCAGCCGTTTGCAGACACGGATGCTGTCACTTGCCGGGGTCAGCCTAACCAGCGGCGCGACCTGGGAGAGGGTGTCTGGACCCACGACCCTGCCGCCGGAGCGGCTGAAGGCGTTCACCGCGGCGGCGGCGTTGTCCGTGACCCACTCTGAGGGCGGCATGACGAGGGTGTTGTAACGCATCCTCCCAATCTTCAGGATACCGTTCTCAATCACGGCTTCAGAAAGCTGGTCATCGTCGATAAAATCGAAGTCGCACTGCATCTGCAGGAGCTTTTCAGAGAGAAGGTTGTGGTGCTCAATGGCGGCCTCCCTGTCCTTCCCGCCAGCCCAGATCGAGCGGACGTCATGGTAAAACGCGGTCGTCGCGGCCGGCCTGCCCTGCGACAGCATGTAGCCCAGGCGCGAGATATAGCGATGGAGCAGGTCAGAATACTTCCAGAGCGGGTCGACCGGACCCAGGTGCGGACGGCAGCCCGCCATCCCGTGGTCGCGCCGGGTCTGAGTGATGTTGCTGAGGACAAACGTCGTGATCCCCCGCACGAGGAGATAGTCGATCAGCCACTTCATCTGCCGGGGCTGGATCCCGTTCCCGTAGACCGCAAACACCTCGGCGAGCGCGAAACGCCGCCCGGTCTGATGAGCCACCGAGGAGGCGTACTTCGGGAACACGTGGCTCCGTACGCCGGGGAAAAGCTGTCGCCAGATGACGTCGACTCCTGGCAGGTCGAGAGCGCGCAAGGCGCGGAGGATATGCCCGAAACCGTAGTCTGCATTGCCTCGCGGCTCATCCTCGCCGTTGAGGTGACCTCCCGAGATGAGGCTGTTCTTCCTGCACCATTTCCGGATCGGGAGCATGAACCGCTCGAGGAAGAGCTGCGAGCAGGTATCATGGAAGTCCACCCGTACCCTCTGGATCTCCCGATTCGCCGACGGGTACTTCAGCAGGTCCGCCAGATACGGTTCCAGCGCATAGCCTTTGCGGCGGCGGAATACCGTGCCGAAGTCAGCGGTCCAGGTCAGACGGGAGCCCGGCTGGGTTGACGGCAGGGAGGGTTCATCCATGAACGCGAAGCGGATGGTCTTGCCGAAGTGCTTCCCAACCGACAGCCTGTGGCGCTCATGGGTTAACCGGATGAAATGGTCCGTGACTCCCGGCGTGATGAGGTTCGGGTACGGCGCCGGGCCGCGCGGTTCGTAGGGTTCTCTGGACACCTCGGGTCCGTTGCCATGGTCGACAATGTAGGTGCGTGCATACCTCTCGGGGTCGATCTTCATGATCTGTCCGCAGGCACCGCCTGAGGGCCAGCCGCCCTCGTCGTAAAGCCAGTAGTTCAGGCCGAGACGTTCGCACTCCGCGACCACCTTTTTGATCACCTTGAAGTACTCGGGTGAAAGGTACGGCGGCTCCATCGCGGACGGCATGGTGGTCGGGCGGAACTCCTTGGGAAACGGGTGGAGGCATACCGAGCGAGCGCCCTGCGCTGCCATATCCCGCAGCTGGCTGATCAGCTCCTTCACGTCCATCTTGTCGTTGATGCACCAGAAATAGCCTGGACGGTACACTTCCGGCGGTTCGCTGAATTCGCCTCTTCTGACACCCGGCATGTTCTGCTCCCTCTTCCCCTAGCGCCCGGCGGCTTCTCCGTCCTCTGCTCTCGGGTCCCCATCGTTCGCCCGTGCCGAGTTCGGCCCGCGGGTCATTGCCGCTCCGGGATCAGATCGAGCGAGTAGGCGCCGTTGTCGGGTGCCTCGCGGCAGATCCAGGCGCCGTTGGTGAAGTCCGGCACCGGCACCGGCATCCCGCCCATGGCCACGGACTGCTCGCTCAGGCAAGTGATCGCCATCCAGGCCGCGGTGTCGTACACATCGATGGGCGGGGCCTTGCGTTCCTGCACACTCTCGACAAAGGCGCGCAACGCCAGGTAGTCCATGCCGCCGTGTCCGCCGCGCAAGCCATACTCCTGGTACTGCTTCCAGAGTGGGTGCTGGAACTCCTCCATGTAGGCCTTGTCGCTCTCCCAGCGGTGGGTCCAGTAGGCGGGGTCGTGCGGCGAGCGGCCCTCGAGGTAGATCGAGCGGTTATCCTCCATCCAGATGCCGCGCGTGCCTTGGATGCGGCCGCCGCGGGAGTAGGGCCGCGGGAGCGTGCAGTCATGAGTGAGCAAGATGGTCTCACCGTTGGCACACTTGATCATCGTGTTGACAATATCGCCCTGATTGACCTGCCGTTGCGCCAGCGGCTCGCCGGCGCGGTGCTCCTTGAGCCAGGCGGGTAGCCCGGCCGCTTTGGACGCCATGCTGACCAGCGACACCATGCGGTTGCCGCGGTTGAGGTTCAGGTACTTGGCAATCGGTCCCAGCTCGTGGGTCGGGTACAGCTCGCCGTTGCGGTGCAGGAAGTTGTTCTGGCGGTAATGCCGGTTGATGTCCCCCTTACCGATCTCCTCGCGCAGATCGTGCTGATATCCGCCCTGACAATGGACCAGTTCGCCGAACACGCCCTGCTTGACCATGTTGAGCAGCGCCATCTCCTCCTGGCCGTAGCAGCAGTTCTCCAGCAGCATACAGGGTTGCCGGGCTTCTTCGCTGCCCCGCACCAGCTGCCAACATTCCTCCACGGACGCCGCGCCGCCTACCTCCATGGCGACACCCTTGCCAGCTTTCATCGCGTCGACGGCGATCAGGGCGTGCGTGGTCCAGGAAGACATGACCACGACCGCTTCGAGATCGTCGCGCTGGTTGAGTTCGCGGTAATCCAGCGTGCCTTCAGGCATGAATCCCTGCTTGTCGCAGGCCACCTGGCGGGCGCGCTCCACCCGATCCGCGTAAACGTCGCAGACTGCGGCGATCCGCACATCAGGCATGCCAAGCAGGGTCTGCATCTGTCCGGTGCCGCGCCCGCCCAGGCCCACGATGCCCAGGCGTATGGCGCGTCCCTGTTCTCCCATCTTCATTGACTTTCCTGCCTCCGTTGTGCCGCCAAGTCGACGCTGGAATATCTTGCTGAGAGTGAGAGGGCTAGGCCCGGCCGGAATGACCTCGGCGCCCCGCGGGCCCGCAACCACGTTCCGGACGCCAGGAGCCAGATCCCCATGGCAGCCTACACGTCGCCAGCCACCCGCGGGACTGCCAACTCTCCCAGGCAACGAGCCGTAACGATACCCCGCGGCGGGGGCGGATGCAATGAGCGGGGAAGACGGCAAGGAGACCCCCGAGACGCCGGATTGCAGGGCCGACAAGACACAACCCTAAGAGCACCGGGGCGCTGAAGCCTGAACGTGCGGCCCTCGTGTCAGCCGCGGTCGCGTTGCCACAGTTGCTGCAACAAGCCCTGCGCCGCTTCTACCAACTTCCGGGTGCCCTCGACCCCTGTCTGGCTGACCCAGCTATGTAGCGGCTCATACCCGCCGCCCTGCTCCGCCGCCTCGGTGACCAGGTAGCCGATGTAATCGCCACCCAGTTCCACCGGACAGGTCCAGGGAAATGGGCTCGCACTCTTCATCGCCAGTCCCCACTCGACAAACAACTCACCCGGAACGCTGGCAAAGGCAACCTCGCCGATCCGCCACGCCTGGACCAGGGTTGCGATGTCCGTCTGGCCGCGCTGGCGCAGGAACGCCTCCGAAGCAGCAAACCACTTCTGCAGTTCCTCCGACCAGCCTGAAGTGCGCCGCCGAGCCTCTTCGTCGGGACGGAACGCCCGGGCTGGCACCACGACCTCCTGCTTGACCGCTCGGATTGCCACCGGACCGTCGCTGACCTGGCGCTTGTCAAGCAACCCGATGATCTCGTCCGCAAGCCGGTTGCCCAGTTCACGCCAACGCACCAAGGGGTTGACATCGCCCGAGGCGCCAGGCACAAAAATCGAGACCACCTTCGCGCCGTAGCGCTCCCGCAGTCGCGCCGCCGTGACCGCCGGGTAATCGGCACTGAAGCGCGAACCAAAGTTGGCATTGGTGTGGCAGCTGAAATGCCAAAGGACGGCCAGTGGCGTGCCCTGAACGTCATCAAAGCAGAGAACGTTGACTTCCGGGTCGCTCAGAGAGGCGTACCCGAGGCTCTGCGTGCCCACCTCGCCACGCGGCAGCATCCAACTGTTGCGATCGTGACCATCCTTGTAGCGCAGGCGCCGACTGGCAGCAACGCCTTCACAATACCCCCGGCAGTGACTCAGTCGGGCCGGTTGCTTCGCGCGGTCCGCCTGGACGACGGCCTGGGCAAACTGCTCCGGGAGCCCTTGCCGCCACTGCAAGTCCGCGGCTGTCGCACCCTCAAGGTAGACTTCCGCTTCCGCGATCGGTCCGGTGTGCGTGTGCGTTGCCGCCCACACAATCCGATCTTCCGGGATGCCGGTGCGCTGAGCTGCCAGGCGTACGCAGGCATCGCCGGTACAGCGCGGCAATGTCGCCAGGTCGAGCACCACCACGGCCAGGCGCTCGCCACCGCCTTCCAATACGATGGCCTTGGCCAACAAGGGATCGTCGACGCCTTTGGACGGGCGGGGCACGAGGGAACCTACCATGCCGGTGCCAACGGCCGGGGTGATGACGGTCTCAGCCGCTCCGACAAAAAGAATGGGTGCGTTCATTTTGCCCTCCCGATTGTACCCCACATGCGAAGAACGATCACGATCACCGCCGCCGCGGTCCTGCTTTGAGCAGCGCGAGGCCGGTCGGTCTCTATTCCCGGGGCTGCCAGGTGATGTCGTTCTCGCGGTTGTCCGGGACGCCGTCGGTGAGGTAGATAGCGCGTCGCCCATACCAACTCACGTGGCCGTCCCAGAAGCCGATGTTAGCGCCATCGTGATGGCGGGGCTGACGGTTGGCCCCGACCTTGATGATGCGGTACCGGTTGTCCTTCAGAACGGTGTTGTCAGGAGGGACTGCCTTCTCAAACGCGAAGCAGGGGATCTCGTTGCAGTCGGCGAGAAGGGCCACGTTGTTGTATCGGTTCACATCGGTGTCGCTGTAGTGGTACAGGAGGCCATTGTAACCGTAGCTGAGAGGCCAGCGTTCCACCGGGTCAATGATGTAGCCGAAACTCGCCATCTCCACCTCGGTTCGCCGGTCGCTGGGGCAGACGAAAACCTGCTTGTTGCTGATGTAGGAGAGCACCCGCGCATACCACCAGTCCTCAATGTTCCTGGTGTTCGACTGCGAGGGGAAGATGTTGCCGTTGTCCGACACGTACAGATTCACGGCAACCACAAGCTGTCTTAGATTCGAGCCGCAAGTTGTCATTCTCGCCTTCTCCTTCGACCGGTTGAGGGCGGGAAGAACGATCGCGGCCAGAATCGCAATGATAGCGATCACTACCAGCAGTTCGATGAGTGTAAACCCGTGGCCTTGTTTCGTTTCCATTGCAGCCACCCCTCTTGTTCATGCGGCAAACGACCAACGCTCGGAGGCGTTCTAACCTGGGTTATTAACGGGGTTGGCGGCCTCGGGAATAACCCACCCGCGCCGCCATGAATTGCGGCGCAGGTTTCGGCGCACTCAGACAAGATTCACCCTACCACAATAACCGACAGCGCGGGGCTTTTCTCCCTCCTCGTGGGCGCAGGTCAGTTCCGCAGGGGTTTGCTGGTATGGGATTTGACCGCGATCTTCGGGATGTCCCGCACCTGCCCGGGGGCTCGGCTGGAGGGCAAGAGCAGTCCTGCTGGTCGGCAGACGCATCGCCGCCGCCGCCCCGCCGCCCGGCGGGGCGCTCACCCCAGACGGCGGCGGGCCGGGTCGGCGAAGCCGCCCCTGCCCTCCAAACCTCGGGATGGCGCCGCCGTTTGTCGAACGTCCCGCCAGAACGTGTCGATGGGTCCCCGGTGCGCCTGCGGGCTGTTCCCCTTCCAGGGCTTGCCAGCCACTACCGTGGAAATGGGAAGCCCGATTAGATGGCTTTGTCGTCACCACCCAACCGGTTCCAGTCCTACACCAGGCCACCCGCCAACGTTTCAGGCGGTGAATTGCCGGCAGTTCCGGTAAACTGTGCGTCCTTTCTGAATACGCGCCTTTCCGCTTGCCACTTCTCGCGCGCGCTCTTTACGCGGATGACTCTGCCAGGAAGACCGACCTCCTCAAGAAGGAAGGGCGATGACGATGACTGAAACCAGGGAACTGCTGCGTCTCTAATCCTAGCCGGATCTGCAGGGGCGCTCGGAAACTGTGCAGCGCTTCGCATGGGCCGCCCTTGGCTGCTGCGCCGGCCGCGGGGAGATCCACTCGCAGCCGGGCCGTCCGCTGCTCCTCTGTCTGGCACGGGACATCGAGCTGGCGGCGGGCCTCGACGACCTGGCCGAAGAGTACGGGCTCCATCTCCTCCAGAGCCACAGCGCCATCGATCTGATCGCGATTCCCGCGGTTGCGCAGGTGGTCGATCTGGCTGCCTGTCGCCCTGATGAGTGGGCGGTTTTCCGGGGTTACCTGGAGGAGCTGGTAGCCCTTGTCCCGGACCTCCCCCCGGACCCGGAGCTGATGGCGCCGGACGAGCCCCCGCTCCTGCTGCTGAACAACGCTCTGTTGGCCTTGGTGATGCGGGGTTCGGGTGCAGAATGCCGCGTCCAAGTGATGCAACGGGGCGCTAACGCTTCGCAGAGTCGGACGACGCCTCAGAACTCCCGCCTGCCGTGGTGCAGCCAGATCTCGTCGAGAACCAGCCCTCACCTCTCTAACCTGCCCTATTCATGAATGGCCATTTCAACCACAAAGAGCACCAAGAAGAGGTCAGGGCCATTCAATTCTCCCTTCTGTCAACCACAGAGAGCACCGAGAGCACAGAGAGTAACGCACTGGCAAAGAGTAAGTTATACATATATGATCCAGCCTCTATGGCCACCCTCTGTGACCTCTGTGTCCTCTGTGGTGCAAGAGTCGAGTGTAACAGAATCGAATGGCCCTAAAGAAGAGGTAAAACGGCGAGAATCGTGCCACCATTTGCCCTGCATTATCTTGGTGATCTTCGTGTTCGTCGTGGTGAATAATCCAGGCTAAAGGTAACCCCATGACAACCTGAACGCCCGAGTTGGGGACGGGTTGGATTCCATCTGCCCGTCCATGACGAGCGAGATGACTCCTGGCGGGCGGGCGTTCACGCCACGGGAGGGATGGCATTCCGTAACACAAACGCCAGAGGCTTCCGTAAACCTCTGGCGTTTGAGCAGTTACAGACACTGGCGGAGAGGGAGGGATTCGAACCCTCGGATCGGCAAGCCGATCAACGGTTTTCGAGACCGCCGCCTTCGACCACTCAGCCACCTCTCCGCATAAGAGGATACTAACAGGCTACTTACGGAACCTATAGTGCCTTCGTCGCGACCACAGAATGGTGCCACTGTCCGGAAATAGTGCCACTGTACGGGGGTACAGTTCGCACCCATCGGGGCACCCTGTTGGCTGTGTTTCGACCGATCACCATGCGACTCCGTCGTGGTCTGGACCGGTACAAGACCGGTCGGCTCAAAGAGCAGATAGTATAGCCCGCAGCCCAGCAGTTTCCACGTCGTAAGCCTGCGGACTTGCAGCGCTTCCCTTCCCTCGCCAATCGAGGCCGCTGGTCACGCCGTCACCGACCTTCCGCGCTTCTTCACACGGCTGCCCGGCGGCGCCGCTGGCGACCCTGCGTCATCCTGGTACCACTTTCCCCCCGAGCGTTAGCGCCCCTCAGGCGACCCTTGGGCGAAAGACCTGGGTTTGGCTGTCCATGCCCGGAAAGCGTTGCTCCTGCGGCGCATTCTTCTACCCCGTTGCCCCAGCATCTGCGCCACGGTCTCATGGATTCAGCACCGTCGTACCGGTTCTTGGGCATCCGGCTCCGCTTCTCAGCCAACGATCCCACCGCCTCGAGCCCGCATTCAGTCTTGAAACGCCCTGCGAACGCCAGGACATTGCCCCAGTTCACGCTTGTGTGCGTGGGGGGGGTGGAGCATCCGCAGGGCTTGTGCCCAGCCCGTTACTCTCGTACCTTAGGTGCGTCCCGGCAGACGGTATGCGAGAGGAACAACCAGTCCGCTGCCGGGCAGGCAGAAGCATGAGCCATTCCCGCAGATGCGATTTCGCGAAGCTTCAGGAGGCCATCAGCAGGCAGTTCCAGGTGGGTTCATGCTCCATCCATGGCCTCTCTCACTGGCGACGGGTTGAGCGCAATGGACTCTGGCTCGCGGCGCGTACTGGCGCCGATGCGTTGGTGACCCGGTTGTTTGCGTTGCTCCACGATTCCAGGCGCATGGATGACTTCACTGACCCGGGCCATGGACGCAGAGGCGCGGAGTACGCAAGGAGTCTTCGCGGAAAGCTCTTTGACCTGGATGACAGCTCCTTCGACGCGCTGGCCTATGCCTGCACGTGGCATACGGACGGGGGCACCTCAGAAGACATAACGATTGGGACTTGCTGGGACTCGGACAGGCTGGACTTAGGGAGGGCTGGGATCATCGCTTCTGAAGGCTTCATGAGCACTAGTGCCGGGAAGGAAGCTGCCATCGCAGGGCTCTTCGACTCGTTTCTGACGGGCGGCCAGGAAGTCTGACGAAGTGGTCCTTGATCCGACACGCTGCTGAAGGACCGATTCGGGATAGGCCTTGGAGGGGGGGCAACGTGATGGATTCCTGGCTCCGGCGGTCCCCGCCGTATTCCCTCGCGCCAGACGGGCGCCAGGCGTGGAGCAGCGGTCGGCTCGACCGTCCTAATCCTAAAATAGTCCATTGCGATGGTAGCTATTCGGGAAGGGGGACGCCGACAGCGGCCATGATGTCGCGGTTGCGCTTGGTTATCTCAAGGAGGTGACGGGTTCCGCTGGCCATTCGCACGCTCTTGATCTTGCGCATGTGGGCGATGAACTGCACCACGCTCATCTGGCGCAGTAGGCCGGCCTTACC
>CAILKC010000167.1 GCA_903834675.1 uncultured Victivallales bacterium
GAACCCTGAACCCTGAACCCTGAACCCTGAACCCTGAACCCTGAACCCTGAACCCTGAACCCTGAACCCTGAACCCTGAACCCTGAACCCTGAACCCTGAACCCTGAACCCTGAACCCTAGGATCTGAGGTGTCACCACCTACGGAACTGACCTGTGCCCCGGCGGTTGCCGGGCTCTTGTTCTCCGGCGGTGGTGGCGCGGCAGCCGAGGTTGAAAGGACCGTAAGCAATGCCCGGAAATTCGTTTGGTACTCTCTTCCGCGTGACCACGTTCGGGGAGAGCCATGGCGGGGCGGTAGGCGTGGTTGTGGACGGGGTGACGCCGGGCCTCGAACTGTCAGAGGCCGACATTCAACTCCAGCTCGATCGGCGGCGCCCAGGCCAGTCGGCGGTCACCACGCCGCGGCAGGAGGCGGATGCGGTGCAGATTCTGTCAGGCGTGTTCGAAGGTCGCGCCACCGGCACGCCGATCCTGCTGCTGGTCCACAACCGCGACCAGCAACCGGAGGCCTATGACGACATCAAGGACTTGTTCCGGCCTGGGCATGCCGACTATACCTATCAGCGCAAGTACGGCCTGCGCGACCACCGCGGGAGTGGCCGGGCCAGCGGTCGCGAGACCGTTGGCCGAGTGGCGGCCGGCGCCATTGCCCGCAAGCTCTTGGCCGCCCGGGGGGTGGGCATCACGGCCTACTGCAAACGGGCCGCCGGGATCGAGGGCGAGACGGTCGACTTCGCTGAGATCGAGAAGAATATCGTCAGAGCCGCAGACCGTGAGGCCGCGCGACGCATCGTCGAGAGAATCATGCAGGCCAGAGCTGCCAATGACAGCATCGGCGGCATCGTCGAGTGCCGTATCCGCGGAGTTCCGCCAGGGCTTGGCGATCCGGTGTTTGACAAACTCGATGCCGACCTGGCCAAAGCGGTGCTGTCCATTGGCGCCACCAAGGGCATCGAGTTCGGCGCCGGCTTTGCCGCGGCGGACATGACCGGCAGCCAGCATAACGACCAGATGGACGCCTCCGGCTTCCTGACCAACCATGCCGGTGGCATCCTGGGCGGCATCTCCACGGGCGCGGACATCGTCTTCCGCGTCGTCTTCAAGCCCACGGCCTCCATCTGTCAACCGCAGAAGACCATTGATGTGCAGGGCAACGAGGTGAGCTGCGAGACGCACGGTCGTCACGACCCGGCCGTCTTCCCACGGGGAATCCCGGTCGTGGAAGCCATGGTGGCACTCGTGCTGGAGGACCATTTCAAGCGTCAGGCGGCTCTGCATGCCTGAGCCGTTCGTCGGCGCCGCGAGGCGAAGAGGGCGGAATGGGCCCCCCGTAAGGTCCTACCCGACCGTGGCTTCGCCGTAGAACTGCTGGATGTGATTCCAGCCCTCGAGCGCAAGATCGGTGAGGCGGAACAACGTCAGGTCCTGCGGCGAGATCAGGCCTCGGCGTACGAAGGCTTCCCAGTTGACGATGTCCTGCCAGAACTCGCGCCCGAAAAGCACCACGGGGATGCGCGGAATCTTGCGCGTCTGGATGAGGGTCAGAGTCTCGAATAGCTCATCCATCGTGCCGAACCCGCCGGGGAAGGCGCAGAGAGCCCGGGCCCGCTTCAGAAAGTGCATCTTGCGAATGCTGAAGTAGTGGAGCTGGAAGGAGAGTTCCGGGGTGATGTAGGGGTTGGGCGCCTGCTCAAACGGCAGGGAGATGTTCAGGCCGATGGACACGGCGCCCTCGTCATGGGCGCCGCGGTTGCCTGCTTCCATGATGCCACCCCCGCCCCCGGTGATCACCACAAGTTCACGGCAGGCGGAGCGCTGACAGTGACGGCTGGCGAGAGCCGCGAACTCCCGAGCGGTGTCGTAGTAGTGGCTCTGTTCGTGCAGGGCTCGGGCGACGCGGAGGGCCTCGATTCGAGCCGGATCCGCGGGACTGCTGCGCTGGGCCTCCTCGGCCTCGGCCAGCAGGCGAGAGGCTTCTGCTGGGCACGGGATACGGGCGCTGCCGAACAGGACAAGCGTCGAACGCACACCCAAACGATCCATTGCCGCATCGGGCTTGAGGAACTCGAGTTGCAGCCGCACCGCTCGGCAGACGTCGGACTTGAGGAATTCTACGTCCTCATAGGCTTTGAGTTGTACAGTTGTCACGGCTTGCGTCACTACTGTTTGGCGTCAAACTGGTTGTTGCCGCCTGGGGGAGGGCCGCCAGGCGGGGGGCCCGGCTGGCCTGGAGCGGGCGCTGCGACCGGCGCCGCTGGTCCTGGCGGCATCCCCGGCTCCGGTCCGGGTCCCGGACCTGGGCCCGGACCAGGACCGGGCTGCCCTGGCCCGCCTGGCCCTGGCTGCCCCGGCGCCCCCGGCGCCCCGGGCCCTGGCTGCCCCGGCGCGGGCGTCGCGGCGCCCCATTCATCGACCGCGCCCTGCTTGGCCCCTGCCTCAAGCTCGTCCCGCTTCTTTTTCTCGATCAGCTCTTTGAGGCGTTCCCGGAAGGTCAGGGCCTGCTTCTTGGGCATCCACTCTTTGGTGTTGTTGACCGTGTCCTCGACCAACTCGTAGCCGTTGCTCTCGAATACCTGCGCCGTGATTTTCGGCTTCGCCTCCGCTTCGAAGGCATCGCGCTGCTTGGTGTAGAAGTGCTCCAGCACATCCGCCGCGGCGACCCAGTCCACCAGCTTCATGCTCTTGGGTTTTTTCGGATCGCGGATGTAGTGTGCCGCCCGCAAGGCCTCCGGGAGCTTAAGCAGACGCTGTTCGTCTTTGAATGCGGTGATCTTGGCGTCGTACTGGGTGTTCTGCACGCGGATGTAGTTCTTGCGGAAATCGTCGTTGACATCTTCCCAGAAGAGAGCCTGGATCTCCGGGTCCATGTCCGAGCGCAGCACAAAGCGGCTGCCTGTTTTGATGCGTTGTTTCGTCTTCTCCTGCAGGTGCCCTTTGATGGTGGCATTCGGGCCCTTGCCGCCACGAATGGCAAAGGATACGTCTTCCCCGACGGCGCACATGCGGTACTTGGTCGCGGCCTCCTTTTCGAACTCCTTGCGCCGGGCCTCGGGGAACTGCGTGGCGGCCATTTCCTCGAGCATTTTCTCGACGTCTGCCTCAATCTCTTCCTTCTTCTTTGGCGGCGCCAGCACGGGCGACTTCAGCCCCAGCTTGACGGCGATGTCCTGCTTCTTGACATTCTTCGCCACGTCTTCTTTGAGGCGCTGGGCGATGACCTGCTCGAGCTTAGTCCGCTCGGCCTTCCAGGCCTCGTCTCCTCCAGCCGCCGCCGCGTCCTGCGCCAGGGCCGGGGGCAGCCACAGGCACGCCGTCATCCCGATCCCCCACGCCGCCATAATCGCCCAGTAAGCGTTTCGCGTCCCCATCATCAGAGCCGTCCTTTTCATGGTGTCCAAGAGGAGCTCCATAGTCCAAATCTACGCCGGTCTGCCAGCCTGTATTGACGATCGACAGTATAGCGCGGTCGCAGCGGCAATGTCAAATGGCCAACCGCCTAGTTGACTGGGGTCGGCCCGGTGCGGTTTCTTTTTTTCGACCTGTGCAATAACTCGCGAGTTAAAAGTTGGCAGCCTCCAGCGGCTGGCCTGGCGGGGAGGTGCCGCCTTGGGAGTGGGCCTCGCCGGTGGGGGCGGCCATGCGCCGCCGAATTGTGGCGGTTATCGGGTCTGAGGCAAGGCGGCGGATATTCTCCTGGAGGGTGTAGGCGAGGGCAGTGCGAACGACGAACTCCGAAGGGGTCGCTCGTGGGGCCGTGCGCATCCAGAAGCCGAACGGCGTCCGCAGGCGTGCCGGATGGCAACAGGCCAACCACTGGAGGATGCCTGCCAGGACGAGGTTGACGGCAAGGAACTTCTCGTTCGCCGCAAACGTGATCTCGGTTCGTTCCGGTCGGCTCGATTCGGGGAGCGGGGCATCGGCCGATGCTGGTCGGCGGCTGGATCGGGCGAGGTAGCTGGACCAGAAGTGATAGGCCATGCCGCCTAGGAGGTTCTTCACGGTGTGGAAGAGCGTTTCGATCGTGACGCGATGGCCGTACAGCCGGATGGCGGCAGCCGGGTCCAGGTTCAGGTCCGAACTCATCAGGACAATGTCGCCTCTTGACGAACGGCAGAGGAAGAAGCGAACCGTGGTCTTGGCTGGCTTCCAGATCAAGTCGAGGTGCAGGACCCGGACCGTCTCGTGTTTTCCATAGAGTTCAGTCGGCACGTCCTGGAAGGAAGAGGCCATCGTTCGGAAGCAGTCTCGCAGAAGGACCTTGCGGCCGTACACGCGGGGCCGCCCCGGTCTGCGGTTGCCTTTTGGCTGGGCCGCCTGCTCATAGGCGACACAGTTTCTCTTGCCCCGAACCAGGACGTGGACCTCACCCCCGGTTTCCCGCCCCATCGCCAACGCTTTGCCCGCGGCAAAGCCCGCGTCCAACACCAGGTAGGATTGCCGCTCGACGGCCTTGGCCAAGGTTCTGGCAGCCTCCAGCATACGCTCAATCTTGGTTTCGGCCTGCGCCTGGCGGTGATAGAACAGATCGACCGCCGTGGCGAAGAACCGTCCGCGGGCGCCGGTCAGCAGCGCCAGCACTCCGATATCGTGGCCGCGGAAGTAGGATGGCTTGCTGGAGGTTTCGGAGGTCTGACGGAGGGTCCGCACCGCAGGCATGCGCCGTCCTTCCTTCGGGGTCTTGGTGTCGTCGCCCAACAGGACGTTTCTGCCGTTGATCCGGACCACGTGCGGTTGGCGGAACAGAAACGCCTGCCAGCAGTGCATGAACTTTGCGGCGGTCCATGCCTGGGAATGGAAGAAGTGCAGCAGCAGCGGATAGGTGGCCGGATCGAGCGCCAGCGCCCGGACCACGGAGCTTACCCCGTACGTATCGGTGCGCAGCAGTAATCCCGCGGCCACGATCACGAACCAGCTGAACGTTGCCCGCCGACTGAAGGCGCCGCGTAGACTCCAGATCGCTTCCTCCAACGCTGTCACGTCCATACTTTTGGGGACCCCGCGTCCAGATTGACTTGACTGCCGACCAGGACTATGCTATATAGCATAGTTCAGGTCAAAAGCAAGGAGTCACCGTGGAAGAAAACGAAATCCGCAACACGCAGGCCAAGGTCGGAATGCTGCGCCAAGAACTGGCGGCCCTCGGTCCGGTCATGCGCGGCAGCGTGGTGGTGATCGGCACGCGCAACAAGCAGCCGTACCTCTCGCTGAACAAGGACCGCAAGACCCGGCTGATCTATCTGGGCCGAGACCGGGAGGCAAAGGCGCGGGAGTACTCGCAGAACTACCACCGGCTGCTGGCGATCGTGGAGGAGATGACGCTGCTGAACATGGCGCTACTGAAGGAACACGCCGCCCCGTGAGACGCCCCGTTCCCGCCGCCAGCGGCCCACCTGCTTAGCGTGTATCTGTCTGCAGGCGTACCTCGCACAGGCAGATGCCGATCCCGCCGCCAGCGGGGGGCTCTTGACGCAGGCCGCGGCGGGAAGTGCCGGAACCGGGGGTTCGAGCACCAGAACGAACGAGGAGGACGATTTCCGCGCTGGACGCTTCCTGGACCGGTCAGGCGAAAGCACGGCGGCCGGATCGTTCGATTCGGAATGCGGCGCGCCCCTGCCTCCGGCAGGTCAAATCGGCTTGAAGGCGATCCGCGTGCCAGGGATCGTATCGGTCACCCGAACGCTTCCGTCCCCGTCGGAGGAAGTCATGCCAACGCTGCCCAAGAACTTTTGACTCGCGAGTTATTGCACAGGTCGCTTTTTTTCGGGCGCTAGGCGCCTTGGATCCGGCGGTCCGCACCGGCACTGCCGGAGGCGCCGTCTCGGGGGAAACCGTGAACCTGCTGGGGGAAGCGTGAAGCTGCTGAGGATACCGCGAACCTGCCCGGAACGGGCTTGGCAGCGCGGGCTCCAGGGCGGTAAGCGGGGGAAACCGTGAAGCGGCTGGGGAAACCGCGAACCTGCCCGGAACGGGCTTGGCATCGCGGGCTCCAGGGCGGTAAGAGGGGGAAACCGCGAACCTGCCCGGAACGGGCTTGGCATCGCGGGCTCCAGGGCGGTAAGCGGGGCCATGGCAGACGCCTGCCAGATCTAGCGGGGGTCCCTTTCTTGAAACAACCC
>CAILKC010000168.1 GCA_903834675.1 uncultured Victivallales bacterium
GGGCAGGGCCGGGTGGCGGTGCTCAACGGTGTTCCTGGCCCCGACGGCTTCTTCGGCAGCGGCGCCTACCGCACTCTCCTGGCGCGCACCTGCCAGTGGCTGGTCGGCCAGGAGCCCACGGCGCAAGGGCTGGCCGGTTACACGCCGATCGCCGCCGAGTTCCCGCCTGCGGCGCCGCTGGAGCGCGAGCGCTTCTTTCCGATCATCTCCTGGCTTGGTACCGAGGGGGGCGGACACCTGCTGGACGAACGGGCTTTGCGCGAGCGCGTCGACGAGCTCTGGGAGCATGGCTTCAACACCATCGCCTTTGGCGGTCTGCGCCAGCTCGCCAGCACGCCGTGGGGCCAGCGGGAACGGCTGCTGGATTACGCCGCCCGTTACGCCCAGTCCCGCGGCCTGGCGCTGATCTTCGAATACGATCGCCTCACCGATCTCAACCCCGAGCGCCCGCCGACGCTGTGCGTTTTCGCTCCCGGCTACCGCGAGGCGCTGGCCCAGCGCATCCTGCCCAGGTTCGAGGCGGGTCGTCGCTATGAACGTGCCCTGACCATCAAGGTCGTCGACGAACCCACGGCCAGCGATGCCACGCTGGACTACTGCGAACTCTGCAAGGCCGAATTCCAGCAGCGCTTTGGCCAGCCCCTGCGCCGCCGCGCCGAGATCCCGGCCGAAGACCGCGAGGGCCACCGTCAGCTCAGCCAGTTCATCAGCGACTACGTGGCCACGGGCTACCAGGCCATCCGCCAGACCGCCGACGGCGCTAAACTGCCCTTCGGACTGCTGCTGACCTACATGTCGTCCGGCTACGGCTATGGCGACTCCCGCCGCACCCTCGAGGACGTGCTGAACTGGTCGCGAGCGGTGGACTGCATCGACTTCGATGTCTACCCCTACTTCTACCCAACCTCGCAGAATGTCCGTATGCTGCAGGCGCACTTCTGCTTTGGGGTGCAACGCGCCGTGGCTACGCACCTGAACCAGCCCGCCGGTTTCTACGTGGAGTTGGACGACCGCAACTACCCCTTCCAAGTCAACCCGGTGGAGGCCAGTGCCGAGTGCGCCTGGACCGCGGTCGCCCAGGGCTGCCAGTACCTGAATTCGTTCATCCATAATGCCTTTGGAACGGGCACCGACGCCCGGCCCGAGCGTTGGGATGCCCTCGGCCGGGAGCTGGTGCAGATCCGCGCGGCCGGGCCGGACTTGCGGCGCGTCCGCAAGGCTCCCGCCGAGCTGGCGCTCTACTTCCCCTACGCGCAGTGGCTGAGCGGTGGCAATCCCTTCGCTCCGCACTACACCTACCAGCTTCTGCTGCGCGCCTTTGGCGAGTGCGATGTGGTCCACGAGCAGATCATGCTGGAGCGTGCCGGGCTGGGCCCGGTCAAGGCGCTGGTGATCGTCGGTACCGACCTCATCCCCGAGGCGGCAACCACGCTCCTGCGCGCCTTCCTGGACGGCGGTGGCCTGATTCTCGGCGACGAGACCGCCACCCTGCCTGCCACCCTCGCCGACCACCCCCGCGTGGTGCGTCTGGCTGGCAACTTGGAGCAGCGCTTCCGCGCTGCGGCCGAGGCGCCCGACCCGGCCGCTCGCGCCGCCCTGCTGGCGCAGGTGCGCGCCGTCCTGGACCAGGCCGGCCTGACTGCCCAGGCCCGCGCCGACCAGGACGAGGTCGAGACCAGCGTACTCAACGGCGACGGCCTGCGCCTGTTGGTGACCGTCAACCACGCCGCCACCCCGGTCGAAACGGCCATCCGCCTCCGCGGTCGCGCCGAACCCCTGCGCCTCTCGCTGCCGGCACGCAACGGCCGCCTCACCCGCCTCTGAACGGCACGGAGGAGGCCAGCGATTGCCGTGGCTGACCACAGCGGTTACATTGTATGACAAATAGATACAGAGCATGCAACTGCTAACGGAGATTCCCGATGAGTGTAGCGGTTTCTGTCCGCTTGTCAGAGCGCCTGGCCGCAGAACTTGGCGAGGTCGCTAGCGCCACCGAGCGATCGCGGTCTTTTGTGATCCAGAAGGCCCTCGAAGCGTACTTGGAGGAGCAGGCGGATCTGCAGATCGCGCTTGACCGCCTCAACGATCCGGCCGACGCGGTCATTTCCCTTGAAGCCATGAGGTCGGAACTTGGCCTCTAGGATCGCCTTCAAGAAGTCGGTGGCCCGCGACCTGAAGAGACTGGGTAAGGCCGAGGCTGACCGGGTGCTGACCAGGCTGGCCTCCGAGCTGCCGCAAAACGGCGAGGCATGCCCTGAACTGAAGGGGAAGTTCGCTGTACTGCGGAAGCTCCGCTTGGGTGACTACCGGGTCGTCTTCGCCATCGTCGGCGACTCGGTACTCGTCACGCGAATCGGCCATCGCCGGGAGGTCTACAGGGGCTGAGTGCTCGTACGCAGCGGACGTAGACGTGTGCGGAGCAACGGGATGAAGACCCTGCGCGCAATTCTCGCCGCTTGCATGCTCGCGACGGCGTCGTATGTCGGCCATGGCGCTGCGGTACCGTCGCAGGTCGACCCAGGCGTTACCCCCTGGCTGCCTACGACGGCCACGTGTAGGGCGCGATGACGTTCCGCAGCATGGGGAAGTGCTTGCGGTTCAGCGTGACCAGGGGCAACTGCCGCAGGAGGGAGGTCGCGGCGAGGATGGCATCGACGAGGTCGGTGCCGTGGCTGGGACCGTACGTGGCGCGCAGGTCGCCGCCGACTTCGCAGATTGAGCTGTCCGCCGCGATGATGTCGAAGCCGGTGGTGAACTCACGCAGGGCCACGCGCTCAGTCTCGCCCCGGGCTCCGGCATGCAGTTCGGCCACGGTCAGTGCCGAGATGCTCATGTCTCCAGCGGTCATCTCAAGGTACTCGACCGCTTTCGGCACCCCGCGCAGGTAGTCGATGAGTACGTTGGTATCAAGCAGCACGCCGCTCATCGGCTGAGCCGCCGTTCAAGTTCGCTACGAACGGCGCGAAATTCCGCTAAGTCGCGGTCGCGCCACAGGCCGCGGCAGGCCTGCAGGCGATCTTGCCGCGAGGTCGCCGCAGTGCGAGCCAGATAGTCGTCCAGCGCTTCGCGGATCAACGCGCTCCGCCGCTGGCCTGAGCGCTCCGACAAGGAGCGCAGTTTGGACTGCTCATCTTCCGTGAGGTAGATCTGGGTTCTGACCATACAGGCCTCCTCGATGATGTATAAATGCAATGTATAGCCACATCGACCCACTGTCGACGTCCGTAGTCGCGGCAGGCGGGATCGGGTTTGACGGGTCGGACCTGCTCCTCTATGTTCGCCTTGCACCAGGACCCATACCAAGCAAGGCCGCCACGCCCATGAGCCAGAACCAACTTCTCCCCGATGACCCTCTGCTTCCCGTCCCGCCGCTGCTTGCCCCCGGGCCCGAGTACCAGACCCCGGCGCGTCAGTTCCAGGGCATTCCCGGGATCGAGGTCACGGCTGGAGGTCGGCTGTGGGCGACCTGGTACACCGGCGGGGTCAACGAGGGTCCGGAGAACTTCGTGGTGCTGGTGACCAGCGCGGACAGAGGGCAGACGTGGAGCGAGCCGGTGCTGGTGATCGATCCGCCGGGGGCGCATGTTCGTGCTTACGATCCGGCGATCTGGACGGACCCGCTCGGGCGGCTCTGGCTGTTCTGGAGCCAATGCCTCAGCCCCAAGGATGGCCAGATCTCCGATGGCGTCAACGGCGTCTGGGGCCTGTATACCGAGGACCCCGAGAGCGCTGCACCCACCTGGTCGGCGCCGTTGCGGCTGGCGCCCGGCGTGATGATGAATAAGCCCTTCGTGCTGTCCACCGGCGAGTGGGGCTATCCGACCGCGGTGTGGAATGACCTGATCGTGAAGTCGCCAGACGGGGTTCGGGAGCACTGCCGCTCGAACCTCACCGTCTCGACCGACCAGGGGCGCACCTACGAGCGCCGCGGCGGCGCCGATGTCCCCAGACGCTGCTTTGATGAGCACCACATCGTGGAACTCAGGGATGGCCGCCTGTGGTGCCTGGTGCGGACCAACTACGGCATCGGGCAGAGCTTCTCCTGCGACCGCGGGCGGACCTGGACGCCGGGTGAGGACTCCGGGATCGGCGGGCCCAACACGCGCTTCTTCATCCGCCGCCTGCAATCGGGCCGGTTGCTGCTGGTCAATCACTGGTTCACCGACGAGGAGAAGGCGAGCCGCAGCCGTCAGCCGGACGCCTGGTTGCCGCGGCGCCGGCTGGCTGCCTGGCTGTCGGACGATGAGGGGACGTCCTGGCATGGCGGCCTCATGCTGGACGAACGGCCCGCGGTCTCGTACCCCGATGGCGTGCAGGACCACGAGGGCACGATCTGGATCATCTACGACCACGAACGCCACAGCGCCGGCGATATCCTCTTCGCCCGCTTTCGCGAAGAGGATATCGAGGCGGGGCGCTGCGTCTCGGCCGTGGCGGTCCTGCGCTGCCTGATCAACCGCACTGGCGGCGTCAGGGCCGCCCAGGCCTGAGGACTTTCAGAACCAACTTGACTTCAGCGACCACGCCTGCAGGCCAGTCACGCGGGTCGGCGCGGCGCGGCTGAAGAGCTCGATGCCACGCTTTGCCTCGGGCGGCGTCACCCCAATGGGCAGATAGACGCGACCCCCGTTGGCGTAGATCTCGAGCGAGGTGCGGTCGGCGATGATCTCGAGCCGTATCTGGTCGCCTTCGGGCTTCAGTGTCGCACTCCGGCCACCGCACTCGAGGCGTTGCGCCTGGGCGTCGTAGGTGATCGGGATGCCGCGCACGGTGAGACCGCAGGCCGTCGCCTTGTTCAGGGCGAACTCCACCCGGAGGTGGAACGCCTCACCCTCGATGCCGGCCAGGGGGGTCTCGCCGACGGGAATCGCCCGGGCGGGCAATTCCACGCTGCGGTCGTGCAGACGGCTGATCTCGGGCACCGGCAGGGCGTGAAGCCGCAGGCCCTCGTCGGTCTGGCGCAGGGTAAGATCGACCGGGAAGGTCATCATCTGGTTGAACGGCATGCCGGGCAGGTTCACCGTGCCCCAGCCGATGAGCACGCGGCGACCGTCGGGCGCGTCGTTGTACGTCTGCGAGGCGTAGAAGCAGTTGCCCTGGTGCATGGGGAAGGGTCCCGACTCGGCGCTGAAGGTCTTGCCGTCAAACCGTCCGACCAGGTAGGCCCCGGTGCCGCCGTAGAAGATCCAGCGCCTCTCGCCGGGCCTGCCCTCCACCGGAATCTCAAAGAACTCCGGGCACTCGCTGCAGCCGGGGATGGTGACGGTGCATAGGCGCTCCCAGCGCTTGAGGTCGGGCGAGGAGAACAGCCCGTAGTCGTTCCGCTCGAGGAAGAGCGCCATGATCCAGCAGCGTCCGGGCGCGTACCAGAGGACCTTCGGATCACGGTTGCCGCCGCTGACTTGGGGCAATACCGGATTCCCGGCGTAGGTGGTCCAGGAGCGCCCGCGGTCCTGGCTGTAGGATAGGCATTGCACCGTCGGGTTGCCCGCGGCCGTGTAGATGCACACCATGGCCTTTTCGGTACCGGTCTGGAAGCCGGCCGTGTTGCCGACGTCGACCACAGCCGAACCCGAGAAGCAGGGCCCCCGTGCGTCCGGATACAGGGCCACGGGCAGCTCCTGCCAGTGTACCAGGTCGGGACTCAGCGCGTGGCCCCAGTGCATGTTGTCCCAGCGGGTACTGTACGGATTGTGCTGGTAGAACAGGTGCCACTCGCCAGCGTAGTACACCAGGCCGTTGGGGTCGTTGTTCCAGCCCCGGCGCGTGGTGAAGTGCAGCAGCGGCCGCAGGCGTTCTCGGTAGAGGTCCGCGGCACCCTTGATCTCGTCGCCCTGCTCCATGGCGGCGAGGGCGCCCGACCCCTCCGGCAGGCGCTCGACCTGCAGGCAAAGGGTCTTGCCGCGGAAGGGCATCAGATCCATGAATACCCAGTAGTCGGGCGCGGCGTCGGCCAACGGCACCACGACATCGCGCACGACCTTTTCGTCGACGACCAGGCGCAGTCGCCGCTTCGGGGCTCCGTCCTTGATGGGTAGATTGAGGTAGCGCCGTTCCGCCACGATCTCGCGCTGCTGGTCGAGGAGTACGGGCAGCCTTTGCTCGGTCTGGATGATGTGGTCGAGGGTGATGTGGCCCCAGCCGCCCGTGGCGCGATCCACGATCTGCAGGGTCGCGGTCTTACCGGCAAACTCGGCGACCGACCACTGCTCCCAGTCCAGCCGTTCACTGCCGCCGGGCTTGTCGTTGGGCCCGGTGGCCGTACGTACGACCGCACCGTCCACCAGCAGGTTGATGCAGGCCTCCCCCGGGTACTTGCCGCCGCCGATCAGGAACTGGATATAGCGCCGCTCGATCACAAACGGCGGCGAGGTGAGCTGGCCGATGCCGGCGTCCGCGCCCAGGTAGCTGTTCACCAGGCCGTCGCCCAGAAAGCCGGTAACGTCCATCTGCCCCGGGAGCGTGCCGCGGGCCGGGCCGGTGCCGAATGCCGTCCCCTCTACCGTCCAGCCCTCGCCGTAGCTATCGCCATCGAAGTCGAAGGCCAACGGACGTCCGTCCGGGCTGCGGAACCAGCCCAGCACGTCGACGCCCCACTTGCGGTCCAGGTAGCCGAGGACCTGCTGCTGCTCGGCGTAGGAGAGTCCCCGGTCGAACGCCAGGATCTCGGCGACCTCGCCGTCGAGGAACTCGCCCGCCGTCGCCAGCTTGCGGCCGACCGTGATGCCGCCAGCGCCCAGGCGCAGGGCGGCGGGAGCCGTCGTCGCCCCCAAGCGGCGGATGCCGTTGTCGCAGAGGCGCACGTTTTGCGGCCGTGCCGTGTCGATGTCAAGGCAGGTCAGGCGCCAGACATTGGGCTCGAAAGGCACCAGTTGGTGGCAGTCGTTGCCCTCGCCGTTGAAGCCGTAGGATTCGCCGACGGCCAACAGCGCCGCCCGGCTGTTGCCCTGCAGCGGCGAGGCCGCCTGCTCGAACACGGACTGGATTCCCGCTCGGCGCGGCCGCCACAGCGCCACGAGGGTGTAGGCCCGGCAGCCCTCCGGCAGCGCTGCCGACCCAGTGAGAAATTGCGTGGTACCATCGAAAGCGATCGGCGCGAGCCCGTTCGGCGCCGCCGGGCTCAAGGTGGGTCGCGCCCCCGCGTCAGGCTGACCGACATGGTGCTCGTGGCCGGACTTGTCGCGCCACAGGCGGATGCCCTGCGCCTCGGCCACCAGCGTCGTGCGGTCGGCCGCATCCAGCCAGAGCACCAGCCCGGGGACTTGCCCGGGGCCGACGGCTGGCGCTCCCGTGGCGGCCTCGCCCGCAACCAGCGAGGCCAGCATCAAACCCGTCGTCAGGCACCTGGCCATCGTCTCTCTCCATGACCGGTCATCACGGTCCGCTGTCGCCGCCGTCTTGCTCAGTGCCGTTCCCACGTAACATACTGATTACTATTAGTTTGCGGCGTATATGTACGGATTCATGACGTCTTAAAAGCGTTTTCCGATACACGAATAACCTGCTAACGGTTCCATACCCGCCACGCCTCCTGCTGCTCCCGCTTGGGCGCCTGCAGCGCGTAGGTCGGATTGCCCTCGGCGATGGTCGGCGCATCCGCGAAAGGCGTCA
>CAILKC010000169.1 GCA_903834675.1 uncultured Victivallales bacterium
GCCTGTTCCTGCGATGCCGCCAAGAGCGCGTCCACCTTTCCGCCGCCGAACATCGCACATCCAGTCACCATGGAGAGCACCACGCACGCCAGCATTCCTACAGTTCTCGTTCGCATGTTCCGTTCCTCGCTTTCTGCCGGGGTGCCCGGCGGTTGACACCTATCTGGCGGGCGTCAACCGGATGGGGATAGGAGTCGCGCGCCGGAGTGCATAGGCCTGGCGCAGTTCGGCGGCCCCAGGCTCGGCGATCCATGTCTCCGCCCTGGCCAGTGCGTCGGGCTTGTGTTGCTGAATCGTGGGGCGGAGTGCTGCCCATTCGGCGTCGGTGCTCAGTAGCCAGTGGGTCCAGGGGGCGTTGGCGTTGGTGTCTCGGCCGCTAACGGGGTAGGGAAAGCGTTTGTTGTTGCGGAATTTGTGCCGGATGCGAAAGGCGGGGTCTACCCGGATGGGTACGGAGGCGTTCTTGCAGGCTAGGCTTAGGGCTTGTTCGTTGTAGCCCCAGCCGCGTGTAGGGACCCACCCGCCAAGGCGCTCCCAGGTCCAGCGGGCGGCGCTGTAGACGCTGCCAAAGAGGCCCTGGGGCTGGTGGGTCTCGACTCGGTTGGCGGAGATGTCATTGCGCCAGTCTCGCCATAGGAGTTCGCAACCCCAATACCAGGTATCGAGATTTTCATAGGAGCCGCAGACGGCGCAGAGGAGCTCGTTGCTGTTGTAGGCGTCGAAGGCCCACGCGAGTAAGTCGCAGTTCTCGGCAATGCGGCAATGGCTGTCGGAGAAGGCGATGACGTTGCCAGCGGCCCGCGCCAGGCCTTCGTTGCGGCTAGCAGAGACGCCATGGGCTGTGTCGTGGCGGAGGATGAGGTCGGCGCCGCAGTCATTGGTAACGGGGATGGTGCTGGCGTCGTCGATCACGATGATCTCGTGCGCCCCACCCTCTCGAAAGCTCTGGACGGTGGCGGCGAGCTCGTCCTCGGGCTCTTCGCGGGATGGGATGCATACGGTCAGGCGCAAGGTCTCGCGCCAGTGTGCCAGGAGGGTTCTGCGGCGCGCGCCTTTCTGGCACTCGGACCAATCGCCGCGGCTCTCGACTAGGCTCTCGTGAGCGGCGGCAAGTTCGCGTAGGGTATCGGAGCCATGGGCTTGGATGATAGGCGCTACTTTGGCGTAGGTCCAGGCGGCACCACGGCAGTCGATTTCTGGGCGGGTGGCACCTTTCCACCCATTGGTACGGCGCTGGTGGTAGACGTAGACGCCATCCATGCGCCAGAGGCGTAACCCGGCGGCGCGACACTGGTGCGCCCATGAGTTGTCGACCTCGCCAAAGCCATCCACGAAGGGGCCTACGCGGTCCCAGGCCACGCGGGAGACGGCGAAGAGTACGCCAGTCATCCGGTTGCCGGTAATGTCGGTGGTCTTCTGGCCATACTGGCGGCGAATCGCAAGGGCGTAAGCCGTATGCTGCGCAATGTCGTCGTGCGGCGGCGCCTTGGCCTTCTGGTAAGGGTTGCCGGTGCGGTTGGTCCAGCAGCATATTGCCCCGGCGTCGGGGTGTTTGGCGATGGCGTGTTGTAGGTCGGTCCAGAAGTCGTTGAGTAGGCTCATCGCGTCATGGTCCAGAAAGACGGCCCACTCGCCGGGAGTGAGGCGCGCCATGATGCGGTTGTAGGAAGCCCCGAGGTTGCCGGTGGCGCTGTAAGGGGTGTAGACGCAGAGGTCGGGTCCGGGTGTCTTGCCCTCTGCGGGGGAGGGGGTGGGAGAGGGCAAGGGCGATGGCAAGGAGTCCCGCTCAGCCTGTAGGCGGAAAGCCTCGCGCGGGGTGATTTCGCCCCGGTGCATGCGGGCCTGTAGGTCGAAGGCAAGATGCATGGCTAGAAACTTTCGGGGGGTGGCGTTTGGCAGGCACTTTGACATTCGGACTCAGTGGTGTGGAGAACCCCATCTGTCGTACGCATGCCATAGGTGTATGGAGCAAGACTGACGGGCAAGCACTGGCCAAAAAGATAGGTGCCATTCCAAGTCTGAGCGTCGGCAATCCAGTTGCACTCCTTAGAGTAAAACGCCAAGTCCAGACAGGTCCCGGTTGTCAGCCACTGAGTAATACAGTAGTAACCCGGTCCAGGGAATCCCGCCGAGGTCGGCGTGCCGGTCGGCGTCGGCGTAGGCGTCGGCGGGGGGCAGCAGCAGTGCTCGTCGTAGATGGCTTTGCCGTTGATATAGAGCAGGCGCAGGACGCCAGCGACGGTGGTCAACCATGGCTTGAGGGTGGGCATTTGTTCAGGGTGTCGGCTCTGGGCAGGTACCGGCCTTGACCCATTGAATGGTGCCAGATATGGCCATGAGGACGTAGGGGTTGCTGGTGTCGGGTAGGGGTGGGTTGATCCTCGGTACGAACTGGTCGCTGTATAGGTATTGGTACAGGGTGCCACTGACGATTTCGGCCACCTTCAGCACCGTCTCGACGTAGGTAGAGTTATGGGTGCTGGAAGGCCAGGCGCTGGTGCCGGAGTTGAGGGAGTAGGTGCTGGCCGTGGAGATGTTGTAGTAGTGTCGTACCAGGAGCCATACCTTCAGGCCGTTGCTGGCCGTGAGGTTGGTAAGCCCCGTTACCGCTACCAGCGCCGCCCCGGTGTTAAGGTTTCCCCCGGCGACGTTGAGTTTGCTTTCAGCGGTCAGGCTGACCCGCCAAGGGTGGATGAACGGCGAGTCCCACGGCGCCCACATCAGATGGACACCCCAGCCTGCGGTGATAACTCTAATCGGAGGCTGTGCGTCGAAGGCGTTGCACCACTGCCCCAACCGATTCAAGCCTGCGCACACGGAGGTGAACAGCTTATTGGGCGTGGTGTAGGTGTCTCTCAAACGTTCGCGGTTGCCCATGGTGTTACACCCATGCCCAGGTTCCGACCCACTCATAGGTAGCGAGGTAGAGCCCGCGCTTGTCCAGATATGCGAGTTCCGGGCCGGCGCTGCGCAGGTTGTAGGTCACCCCGCCTACCGCCCAGGTAGCGTTGGGATTCTCGCCCCCGGTGTCATCGATGTCGTAGTACACCCGGTACAGCTTCGTCGGCCGCTTCTGGAGCGCCCAGCCAAAACCAAAGAGTGCCCACTGAAACTCGTATTCGACACTCGGGCCGATCTCATCATCGGCGGTTCCGGGCGCGCCCTCGTTGAGAAATGCCATGGCTACTTGACTCCGACCATGTTGGCGAGCTTTTCCAGCAACTCAACGGTGCGTCCGTCAAACGTGGTCTGTCGGCGCAGTTCCTGAATAAGCGCTTGTGCCCAGGGAGGCTGCTGGTTCTTGCTCTCGGTGGTCTGCATGCCGATGCGGCTCTCGCTCAGATCCCCGAGGCGGTGCTTTCCCATGGATGCTAGATCGGGGCTGCCGGCGCGCACCCGATCCTGCTCCGCGGCCCAGCGTGGACGTGGGACGTGCCCCCCGGCCTCGCCAAGACGGCGTTTCTCCCCCAGGGTGAAGCCGACATTCTCCCCTGCGGCCAGCTTGGCCAGCTTGCTCGAGAGTACCCCATCCTCTCTGGCATCCCGGCGCGCCCGATCGCGCTGGCGCGGCGACATGCGCATAAGGCTTTCAAGGTTGTCGGGCAAACGGAACCCGAAGCGGGTATCGTGCTCCCGATCGCGCTCCTTGCCTGCGTCCGGGGTCTCCTTGCTCGTCCTGGCAGGGGTCGCCAGGGGCTGTCGCCTGGGTGCGGAAACCTCGCTATAGGCTCGCGCCCAAGGCTCCTGCGGCTTGGATGCCCCACCCTTTGCCCCGTGCATGACCGATGAGATGCCGCGCGGTCGCGAAATGCCATAGGCGGCGTCTACCGCGTCTTGCCAGGCAAAACGCCCCGCCGTGTACGGCCGATTTTGAGCGCTGCCCGGCGGCGGGGAATAGGAATCCGGCTCCCAGCTTGCCTCGCCCGTACCGGAGGTCTCTGGGTATTGCCCCTCCATGAACCGCGAACGCTGTTGCGCGCTCCAGGCGCTCGCCGTGGGGTTGTTGCTTTCCTTCGGAGCTTCGACCTTCGGCGCGGCCTTCGGCGCGGCCTTCGGCGCGGCGTTGGCTCCGCGCAAGCTGGAGACGATACCGCGGGGCAGAATCGTATCCTCGCCTTCCCACTGACCCGCTAGTCTATTCTCACGAGCTGCGCCGGTCTGCGTGCCGCTCCAGCCCAGCCGCGTTCGCAACGGGCCCCTCGCCCTGGCTGGCGTGGGCACTGCCGCCGGGGGTGCCGAGCCTGGGGAAACCGCATCCTGTCCATCCCGACCTGCCGGACCGGCGGCGCCATCGCCCCCATCACCACCCGCCCCGCCGGCGCCGCCAGCGCCTGGCTGGCGCCTCGCCGCGGCCTGCGCCAGTTGGGCCAGGACCTCGCTCGGGCGCAGCGCCTTGGCAATCCGATCAATCCATTCCGGGGTCTCCCGCACCTCTGCGGCCAGACCCGTGGCAGGGACGCTGCGAAACTGTTCTTTGAGCTGCCCCTCCTGTCGCGGGGTAACCTCTCTGCCTTGCGCCTGCCGCAGCGCCCCCCGGATGGCTTCCTGCGGGTTGTTCCCCATGGCCAGGCCACGGGCCTCGCGCAAGACCTCGCGAGCTTCGGACGGCGCCATGCGGCCACGCTCCGCCAAGGCCTTGGAGAGCCATGGCGCCATCTGGGCAAAGAGCTGTTCGCCGGTCTTCTCGTTGGCGAGAGTCTGCGGTCTGGCGACGCCGTAGCGATCTCGCGGCGCAGGCGGGGTCAGCAGCCTAATCCAGCCCTCGCGGGTCTGGTTGATGTAGTTCTGGGCTGCCACCTCGCCGCTGGCCTCGCCGTAGCGGGCTTTGGCCTCGTCGAGGCCTTCTCCGAAGGTCGAGCGCACGGCCCCGCCAGCCTCAGCGTGCAACGGCTTTCCGTTCGCATCGAGTTTACGGCCCTGTGCATCCACGCCTGGCTGGCCCAACACGCCCTGCTGGTACTTGCCGAAGAGGTACTGATCCAGCTTCTCGCCAAAGCCCTTGCCCAGGTTCGCGCCCAGCTCCCGCATCTGCGTGACCATGCCCCCCAGCGTGGTGTGGAGCCGGGTCTGTTCTTCGGCGGAGGGGCTCAGCCGAATGGCGCCAGTCTGTCTCTCATAGCCTCTCGACGTGCGCCATTGCCAGTCTATCCGTGCGAGCAAGGCCGTGGTGTCGATCCCGGCACTACGCAGTCCGGCGCCGCCAGCGCCTGCGGTGTAGTTCGCCAGTTCATTGCCAACCATGCTGCGCTTACTCAGCGAACTGTTGAGATCGTGTATCCAAGCTGCCAGCGCTTTCCGGCGTTCGGGTTCACGAAGCACGTCGCCCTTCACTGCGTTTTCCGCCTCGTCGTGTACGATCCCTTTGTAGGCAGTTATCTGGCTTTTCGCCTCGTCAGGACTTATGGCCGCTAAGATATTGTCACGGGCCTCCTTAGACATCCCACTCCAGGCTTCCTTAAGCATCGCGATGAAGACCCGTCCAGCGCCCACAAAGACATCGCCGAACAGCGAGAACGCCGGCCCCAGGTTGGTAACGAAGTTGCCCAGTAACGTCCCCAGGTCACCCAGCAGCGCCTCCCCCAGGCCCACGGCGAAGCCGGGCACCTTCTTGGCCGTATCGGTGACGATCCCCAGCAGCCGCCCGCGCTCCTGCTGGTCAAATAGGTCCCCCACCAGCGTGCGCAGCATCTTGGCCGCGATCACCGCCTTCTCCAGGCCGGGGATGGTGAAGCCCTTCAGCCGCGTGGCTATGTCATCGATGCCGCCAATCACCTCGCGCAACACCCGCTTGGCCGGCCCCAGCGCATTCTTACCCAGCGTGGCCCAGAGGTTATCCCACGAGCTGCCCAGCGTGCTCATCAGGCCGTCCCAGGTCTGAGATACCCGGTCCATCATGCCGCCAAAGCGCTTCTCAAATGACCGGATAGCGGCCTCGAAGGCCACCGTGCCCGGCGTCAGCATCGTGCCCTGCTTGTCGAACTTGACCCCCTCCTTGCGCAGGCTATCGCGTGTGATCCCAATCACCCCCATCTGCTCAGACTCGAACAGCCCCGCCTTCAACTTCGCCAGCGGCCCCACCGCGTCGTCGATGCGCTTGCCGAATGCGGACACCGCATTGCCTACCGCCTTCAGCGTGCGCTCAGAGTAGATGCCAAAGGTCTGCATCAGGCGGGCGCCCTGGTCCACCTCGCGGAAGTCAAACGGGGTCTGCGCCTCGAACTTCTGCAAGAACCCCATGCGCTGCTCCGCCTTCTTCGGGCTTCCGAGCAGTACCTCCCAAGAGACCAGCGACTTCTCGCGGAAGGCCGCTGGCCCCAGCGCCTTTACCGCGGCATACACCCCCGCCGCCACCGCCCCCAGCGCGGCGCCAATCCCCATCAGCGCGTACTTGGCGACCCCGAAGACCGCCGAGAACGCCGTGCCGATGCCCTTGACCACGCCCACCAGGCCACTGACCAGGCCGCTCACCAGCTTGATCGGCAGCGCCAGCGCGCCAAAGACCAGTTTGCCGGCCGTCCCCAGGGCGGGAAAGGCCATGGTCACCGTTGAGAGCGCACTTCCCAGCCCCGAGACACCCGTACGCACCGCGGCCAGGCCCCCTGCGGCGCCCCCCGCCGCCAGCCCCTTCAGCCCGCCCGCGCCGCTGAGCCGGTGCAGCTGCGTCTCCAGGGCGTGCAAGGCCGACGTGGCTTCGGTCGTCGAAGCCCCGATAATGACGCTAAGGCGAAAAGGTGCGGCTGCCATGGTCGCGTCGGTCTCCTGTATGCTCGTACAAGATACCGGCGCGCGTCAACCGGGGCTGCGCACGGCAGGTACCGGACGGCTGGTATGTCGACCGGGGTTGAATGGGGGAAAAAGCGACAGGGGCAGGAGCCAGCGGGAGGCAATCACAAGCGCCCGCGTTAGCGCTCGGGGTCCGTCTCGAAGGTGATGCGCCAGGGCGCTTCCTCGCCACGGTGGAGTCGGCGCAGGATGGCGATCAGTTCATCAATCGTGGTGCGGTCCAGCGGCGCCTCGCAGGAGAAGCACGCTTCCGGCGTCGTGTGCCGTCCGACGGGGACGGAGAACGAGGCGCCGCACTTGCCGCAGGCGAGGGTGAGGGCCTTCACCTCGCGCAGGTCGGTCACCTGGATGGTCTTGGTCATGGGGCTTGGCGGACGGCGGCGCGGCTACCAGTTCCAGGCGGCCTCAGGCAGGGAGAACTCGCGGGACACGACTTCCTTGGTCACCTGCACCCCATCACGGATGCAGCGCTCGACAAAGTCGCAGAAGGCGTGGGTGGTGGCCATGCAGGGGTTGGGATGCTGCGTCGGGAACCGGCCGAAA
>CAILKC010000170.1 GCA_903834675.1 uncultured Victivallales bacterium
AACTGGCTATTCGCCGGCAGCAAGGGCGGCGGCGACGCCACCGGCATCCTGCTCTCGCTGGTGCAGACCTGCCGGGTCATGGACATCGACCCGTTCGTCTACATCGAGGACGTCCTGCGCCGCATCAACGGCCACCCCGCCAACCGCCTCGACGAGCTCCTGCCGGGCAACTGGGGCAAGGCTGAGTCCTACTACTGACAAAGAGCCATCGGCACGACCCCTACGCTGCCATCGGCTGGACGGACCGCCCCAACTCCCCTACCGTAGCCCCGCTGTGCGGGGAACATCCGTTCGGCTGGCAACATCAGTCCGTTCCCTGCTTCCGGTCTCGGGTTGTGGTGAAGTGGCGACATCGTAACCTAGGCTGTGGCGCTCGGGTCGAGTACAGCGGGGCGCTTCGTGTCGCCTCGCGTATGGGGAGACTACGTTTCCATATCTTCCAGTTTGCCGAGCATGATGCGGTCGGTGCTGCCACCGGTGCCTTGGGTGACGGTGAACCAGATGGTCGCGTTGTGCCGGTGGAAGGTTGGATATTGGAAGGATTCGGTGGTCTCGAATCGGTACTTGCGCTCCCAGTTCACGCCGTCGGTGGAGAGGTTGAGGTTGAAGACACTTCGGTTCACGCCATCAATCCGGGTGGCTTCCTGCCAGCCGAGGTAGTAGACGCCGTCGAACCTGTCGAAGGTCGGCTTTGAGTTGGTGCCGTTGGGGACGACATTACGGTGCTCGCCGGTAGCCCAAGTCCGGCCGTCCCTGCTGGTCGTAAAGATGTAGTTGCGGTTGCCCCCTTCTTGACGGCAGATCGCCAGCCAGGTGCCGTCGGGGAGGCGGTTGATTGCCGATTCCGTAAGGTCGAGGTTGGTCGGTTCGTAGTAGTGGCCGATCACCTCCACTGTGTCGCGGGCGTGGTTGAGCACCGCCAGCGCGTTCTGGGCACCGGGATAGTTGTTGATGGCTACGTAGGTTCTGCCTTCGAAGACCTTGAAGGAGTCGAAGAGGTAGAGGCCGAAGTCACGAGCTGGTTTTCTGAAGCCCTGCCTGGCGGCGTCTGCATGGACGTACTTGGGTTGCATGTCGAAGGTGCCGTCGCCGGTCTTGACCTTCATGCGGTAGATGTTCGGTGCGAAGGTGAGCGAGGCGATATCGAAGTCGCGATACCAGGTCTGGGCTTGGCGCTTACCGGGCTGTTCACTGGCGAAGAAGCAGCGCAGGGTTGTATCGCTGAGCATGATGATGCGCGGCACGAAGCAGGCGCCCACAGGAAGGGCCTCGTTGGCGAAGACCTGCTCCGACTTGGCCATGGGTATGATGTGTTCAGGCTCGAGGGTCTTCAGGTTGACAATGGACATGGTACAATATTCGTGGCTACCGGCTCCATGCCCGGGCTGGATGTCGTTCGCCTCAGCCACGACGAAAGCGCGATCGCCCACGATCACGAGATCGGCATCGTGCGCGCCCTTGACCTCTGGAGCCGAGACCCTGACCAGGCGGGAGAGAACCCGGTCGGCGGCCCTTTTTGGATCCCAGTCGGGCGGAAGCAGTTTCGGTTTGTCGAGCTGGTTGATCACCTGCTTCAGGCTCACGGCGCCGGACACGCTTCTGCCGGCGCTCGCGTCTTCCTCATGGAATCTGGCGAGCAGGATTTCGCCGGCGCCATTGCGATCGTGGTCATAGACGATCCAGATCAGGCCGTTGTTGTCCGCCACGCCGTCCGGATAGGAGACGCTACCGCGTTCGTCGAGCAGCAGGCCTTCGTTCCATGTCTCGCCGTCGTCGGTGGAGAGTTGCGCCGTGAGGTGACTGCGGCCAGTGAACCCGCAATGATTCACCAGGAGCAGGTTGCTGGACGCAAGTCGGCGGATGAAGAAGCGCGAGCCGGGGCTGGCGATCATACTGGCTTGGCCTGCGCTCCAGGTCCGCCCGCGGTCCGATGAGTGGCTTTCCCAGAGGACGCCGCTGCTCGTGCGGATGAGCATCCAGAGGCGGCCATCCCTCAACTCCGTAACCATGCCTTCCAGCGCCCAAGGCGGTGCCGTCACTGCACCGTAGAGTCTCCAGGTCTTACCTTCATCGAGGGACATACCGACACCCTGGAGAAGCGGCTGTTGCTTGGCGGTATATCCTATGCACCAGTCATGGACCGGTTGGGATGCATGCGTGACGGGCATGATCCACTCGCCCGTGGAGAGCACCGTAGGCTTGTTCATGCGGAAGGCAAACGGGGCATCGAAGCCGACGCGAAACTCACGGCCGAACGCTGGCGCGGTCGCATCGGGATCGTCGCAGATGCGGGCGTGCACGTCATGCACCGCCGTGTCTTTGTTGCCGTGGTTGAAGATATACCAGAGCCGCCCTTTCGGGTCGATCCACAGCGCGGGATCGAAGCAACGCATGCCGTCCTTTGGCAGCCCGATGGCCTGCGGCTCGGTGAAGGTTTTGCCATCGTCATCGCTGCGGCAGAGCACCACGGTATTATCCGGCGATGGCTCCTTGGGGCCGCCGGTGAACCAGGAGACGAACACTCGGCCTCCGGCGGTGCGCTCGAGTCCCGGTATGCCTTGCCAGGTGCGCTGGGCGAGGATGGGGTCTTTCACGAACAGTCCTTTCGGGGCGGCTACTGTGGGCATAGGTAATGTTCTGCATGGTCATGGCAACCGCTCTGCAGCGGAGGCCTTGTTTCGACAGACATCAGTCGCGCCAGAGGTCTGTGCTCAAGTATTTGAGGCCGCTGTCGCAGATCAGGACGGCGACGGTGCCCCCTGCGCACGGACCGTCGAGCAGGCGCAATGCCGCTGCCACGTTGGCGCCGCTGCTGAACCCGCCGAATATTCCTTCCAGTCGCGCCAGCCTGCGGGCCTGATTCATGGCCTCGGTATCGCTGACCTCGACGTAGCCGTCCACCAGATTCTGCGGGACGAATTTCAGTTTGGCCCGTGCATAGCCACCGCCTTGGATACGATGCTCCGGATGCTCGACGGGCTTTCCGGCGAGCGCGGCGGCACCCTCTGGCTCGACCACGTAGCAGCGGATACTCGGGTTGTGCTTTTTGAACGCTTCGGCACAGCCGCCGAAAGAGCCGCCGGTACCCGCGAAGTCGCAGAACGCGGTGATGGCGCCGCCGCACTGCCGCAGGATCTCCGGGCCAGTGTGCAGGCAGTGAGCTCGCCAGTTTCCGTCGAGTTCGAACTGATCGGCGCGGAAGGCATTTCTGTCCAGGACCAGCCGCTGTGCTTCGCGTTCGACCAGATCCAGGTCGCCGCCTGAAACGCGTCCAGGGACCGAGCCGGGGAGTTGGTCCACGAGTACGACGTCGGCGCCGAAGGCACGCATCATCTGGGCTCGCTCGACGGAATTCCCCCGCGACATGACGGCGACAAATGGATGCCCCATGATAGCACAGACGATGGCCAGGCCGGTACCGGTGTTGCCGCTGGTCAGTTCGACCACGGTTTGCCCAGGCCGCAAGGTGCCGACTGCCTGCGCCTCGATGATCATCTGTCGGGCGATGCGGTCCTTTTTGGAGAGCCCCGGGTTGAGGTACTCCAGTTTGGCCAGGATCCGGCCGTTCACGCCGTGGCACAGGCGTCGGAGTTCGACCAGCGGGGTGTTGCCGATGGCATCCAGCACAGAGTCCAGCAGGTGGTCTTCTCTCACAGGGGCGCGCCTCCCGAGGGTCTTGGTAGCCGAGCCAATGGGTTCACTTTTCATCTTCCTACCGGCCCTCTGCGAGGGCGTGGCACGGCAATTTTGCGGTGGGCGGAAACGCCGATACCGAACGGCGGCATGCCAGTAGGCTCAGCGAATGGGGCCAAGGTAGCGGACCTGGCTGAAGTCCTGCAGGCCAATCAGAGCCTTGGCAAACTGAGTTGCGGCGGCCTCGTCAGGGGTGCCGAGGGCACGGAACACATCCCAGGCCAGCTTCTTCTCTCCCGGGGCGTCGACGGAGCCTGGCGCGAAGGCGCGCAAGCCGAAGCGTAACCCGCCTTCGTCCGCGTGGTCGATCCAGCGGTGATACTGGAAGGCTTCAACGCTGTCCAGATCGCGCACCTTGTGCCACAAGTAGACAAGTCCCGCGGCCTGCAAGCGCTGGTTCGCCTCACTCAGGTCGGCGGCGTTGCAGCCCTGTTCCGAGAGCAGCACGCCCCGGACTGCGCCGTTGAAGCGGAACTCGGGGCGTTTCATCCAAGCGTCCAAGACCTCGAGGTTCTTCATGGTGATGAGCGGGGTATCGAAGGTGAAAGTGGCTTTGGTGTCGAGCCACGAAGCGGGATTGTAGAGATCCTGCGGGTAGGGGTGGTAGGCCACGCCCCATTCGAAATCGCCCTCCTGGCGGCACATGTCCGAGAGCAGTTCGAGCAGATCGCGCGGTTTATAGAACTTAGGTTCGGTCTCGGTCCAGTGGTGAGAGAGGGAGATGAACACACGGGCGGCCGGATCGTGTCGGCGGACCGTGTAGTGCGCGATTCTCAGGGCGCGGTAGTAGAGTTCGAGATAGCTCTCCGGAGTTTTCTCTCCGGCATTGGTCCAGACCCAGCCGGCATCGACCTCGTTATGGATGATCCAGTTGGAGATGCGGCCACGGGTATCGCCGGGCGAGCCGTAGCGGCGAGCCAGGAGGTCGAGGGCCGCGGCGAAGGCGTCAGCCCCCTCGGCGCTGGTCACGTTTGCCAGCGAGTACTGGCCCGGCTCACAGGCATCCGGGTGGCACCAGACGCGCTGCTCCTGGGAGTCGGCCAGACGACGGGGGATAAGGATGACGGCGGAGACGACGATGCCGTGTTCGCGCGCGAAGCGAAGGACGTTGTCCACGGGCGCCAGCGCCTTCTCGTCGACCGCATACTCCTTACCGTTGAAGGGGTAGGGGGTCGTTCCTGCTTCGCCAGGGTTCAGGTGAAGGATACTGGGAAGCAAGATGTTGACGGTGAGATTGCGGCAGCCCAGAGCCGACAGGTCCTCCAGCGCGTCGGGGGACCAGGAGATGCCGCCCAGTCCTTTTTTGGAGGAAGGCATGGCTCGCGGCGGGAGGTTGCCGGTGGCCTCGTCCACATCCGTGGCCCAGGCGGCGGCGGACAGGCCTTCCAGGCGCTGGTCGATGGAGCGAGCCAGGCGCCAGCGCGCGAAGAGGCGGTCGTGTGCCAGGCCGGTACGGTTCGCCACAAACCTAGGAACCTCGACCTGGAAATCGCCACGTACCGAAAGGGTGGTGACGTTCACACTTTCCATGCACGAGGGTAGGGAGGCATGTACGGGCACTTCGATCAATGCCGTCCCGGCTTCTGGCGCCACGCCCGAGATGCGCACATAACGACGGTCGACCGAGACGGAGTCAACCCGCCCGGGCCATTCTCGCCCGAGGTAGGCACGGATATCCCGACCTTGCTCGGCATCCTGCTTCACCGTTTCCAGCCACTGCTGTTCGGTTTGTATTTCATCGTTGGTCGGGGGTCGTAGCACCAGACCGCGCAGCCGGAGGCTGACGCCGCCCCGGTTGCCGAAATCGAGACGGAAGACGCGGTAAGGCATGTCCCAGTTGTCACGCAGTGGGACGGCGACAGGCACCCAGGTTTCCGAGCGCAGGAGGTCTCGTTTCGAGGCGCTATGCGATTCGCGCGGCAGGCCGTAGAACACTTGGATGAAGTCGAGTCCCGCCGGGCAGAGCAAGTCGAACGCGATCACCCGCAGGCGCTCGTGACTATAGGTCTGAATGAGGGGTACGGTAAGCACGTAAGGATCGCTGCCGCTGGTCGTTAGGGTGTATTCACTGGGGTCAACCTTGACCAGAGTAGCGTCGTGGATGCCGGTCTCCGCCAGTTGCAGCGGCAGGATGGGTATTTCCTGCGCGCCACCGGCGGCGACAGCCAGCCCAAGCAGTACCAGGCATACCAGGACTCGATGGCCGTTCATGCTGGACCTCCGGTGGGGCCGTTGCGGCGCCGCGTCCCGCGACTCTGCGTGGTTCAGTACACCAGCGAGCTGTTCACGGGACGCTCGCCGGTGGTAAGATAGTACACCGCGCCGACGAGGATGGGTATCGTTCCCGCCAGCATTTCGCCGGCGACGACTCCGGTCATGAGCGGCTTGCCCTTCTGGTAGAGGGTTTCGCCGCCGTATCTGCACACGGCCGTCTTGATGGCCCAGCCGATCAGCAGCGAGAACGCGACCCGCTGGCCCTGGTGGGAGTTCAGGAAGAAGAACGCCAGCGGGTGCAGTGGCCACCAGTGGAAACGCAGGCGCAGGAAGGCGGTCAGCAGGGTCAGTCCCAGGCCGATGGCGAAGGCGGTCACAAAGGCGTGGTTGGGCTTGACCACAGCGAGGCGGCCGAGACCGCGCACGGCCTCGGCCTGATCCAGGACTCCGATGGCTGCCAGTTGTTCTTTCATGATCATGCCTTGGTCGAAGGGTAGCCTGGGGGTATAGCGGGCCCAGCCCGACGAGGCCCGCATCAGGCCCTGATCATGTTGCCAGTAGATGGTTGCCGGCAGGGCTACGGCCACGCAGAGTACCAGCCCGACGATGCAGCACACCCCCATGCGGCCGGGGCGGACGTTGCCGAGTTCCGCCAGTTTCAGGGCCTGGACGCCGAAGGCCATGGGCGCCCATCCCGGGCCGACCAGTACCACGACGGACACCATGACCATAGTGGCCAGGGTGCTTGGCCCCACTGCCTGCGACCCGAGCAGCCCCCAGGCGACGGCGCCGGGCATGATCCAGGTGCCGATATAGAACCCGCCCGCTTCGGCCACCGCCCGACTGACAGCGATGAAGACGACCAGCGCCATGAGGGTGTAGTACAGTGACATCAGCCAGTCCACGCCGGTGTAGCACAGCAGGATGTAGAACACGGCGGTGAACAGCAGGAAGACCCGCATGGACCATACCAGGTGCGGTTCGGCTTTCTCTGCACAAGGCAGCGCCAGTCCTTGTCGCAGCAGGTTGCCGTAGAAGTAGCGGCCGGTGTACAGGGCCATCAGCACGATGCCGAGATAGCCGCCCGCATAGACGAACACGGTGGCGTTGTTGAACATGTTAAAACCGCGCGTGACCTGGAATCCATAGCTGGAGAGGACCCCGATCACGAAACAGACGACATAGGGCGTCAGCGCCAGGGACAGCGACACGTCCGAGGCGAAGAAGTAGGCGATGCCGATGACGGCGAACATGAGGCGCGGGGTGAAGAGCGACCAGCCGTCGCCATAGGTCACTGGCTGGAAAAGCGGGATCAGGGCCCTGAAATCGAGTCCCAGACGCACCGGCACCAGGTACTCGGGCCACCAGGCCTGCAGGTAGTTGAGCATGTGAATGCCAAAGATGAGCCCCATCCCCAGGTGGAACGACCTCTTGCGCAGCACGCTCTCGGGATGGTCAGGGAAGAGCAGCGCGGTGAACTTGGCGATGGGGTAGGGCAGTTGTTCGTGGCGGGACCACTGGCGATGCACGACCACTGCCAACGCCAAGGTGGCGATCGAGAGGCTGAGCACCAGCGGCACCCAGAAGGCCAGCGGCTTCAGCCAGATGTCCCAGGGCACGTCGCGCAGGGCGATATGCCCCTGACCGCGGGATGTACCGGCCACGTAGCCGGTCAGAGCGTCAGCGCCCCGGTCGGAGCTGACATCGGTCAGCATGAAGGACGGCACCAAGTCGAGGATATGCTCCCGCTGCCAGCCCGGCGACAGCCGGTTGCTATGGTGGGGAAGCATGAGGGCAGATGGCCAGCAGTGGACCAGGCCGTAGAAAGGCACCGAGCACGCCAGCAGCCACAGCCCGGTGATGACGGCGAGCTCGCCCCCCGCCAGAGGTCGCCCATGCAGCCAGCGCAGCAGCGGATTCACGCCGATGAGCAGGAGCAGCCCACCATAGACCGCGTGCGGCATCAGGTGGGGCACCAGCATGATGTACGCATCGGCGTTGATGATGCAGTCGTGGAAGTAGCCAAAGCCGCTGATGAAGAGCGCGCCCAGAAGTCCGATGGTCACGGAGCGCTTGGTCACCGGCGCGGCCCTTTCACCTGCCTCCCGGCACTACGGCACTTTCGGGTCTGTCGGCCCGGCGGCCTGGGTTGCCATGAGGGTACTCACCCGTTGAGCGAAGCGGATGGGATCCTCGAGCGGGAGTCGAGCCGTCAGCAGCGCCTGGTCGTAGAGCATCTCGACGTATTCGCGCAGGCGCTCGGCGCTGTCCTTACCGTTCAGCAGCAGGCGCATGGCCTCCACGACCGGGTGTTCGGCGTTGAGTTCGAGGATACGGCGGGCGGGCGGCACGTCCTGCTTCATGGACCGGAGCAGTTTCTCGAGTTGGATGCCGATGCCGAACTCGTCGCTCACCAGGCAGCAGGCGCTTTCGGTCAGGCGTTTCGAGAGCCGCACGGTCTTCACCTTCTCGCCCAGCAACTCTTTGATCTTCTCGAGCAAAGTGTGGAAGTGCTCCTCGGAGCCTTTACGGGCTTCCTCTCCGGCCTTCTGCTCGGCCTCGGTCTCCAGTTCGACATCGCCTTTGGCGACCGAATGCAGGTTCTTGCCCTTGTAGTTGTTCAGGCTCTGAACCACCCATTCATCCACGGGGTCGGTCAGGTAGAGCACTTCGTAGTCACGTTTGCGGAAGGCTTCCAGTTGGGGCGAGCCAGCGGCGCTGGCATAGTCTTCCGCGGTGATGTAGAAGATGTCCTTCTGGGCTTCCGGCATTCTGGCGACGTACTCGGCCAGGCTGACGTGGCTGCCGGCGCCCGTCTTGGACGATTCGAGCAGGATCAGATCCTGGAGTTTCTCGCGGTTCTCGAGGTCAAGGTGAACCCCTTCTTTGAGCACGGCTCCGAACTGTTTCCAGAAGCTGGTGTAGCGCTCGCGGTCCTTGCCCATCATTTCCGTGAGGGCATCGAGGACCTTCTTGACGACATTGCTGCGGATGAGTCGGACTGTGCGGTGTTCCTGCAGCATTTCGCGGGACACATTCAGGGGCAGGTCTGAGGAATCCACCACCCCGCGCAGGAAGCGCAGATAGGGGGGAATGAGCTGCTCGCAGTTGTCGGAGATGAACACCCGCTTGACGTAGAGTTGGATGCCGCGGTTGCGCTCTTCGCCGATGAACATATCCATCGGCGGGCGTTGGGGGATGAAGACGAGGGCCCTGAACTCGGTAGCGCCCTCGACGTTCCAGTGCAGGGTCTCGAAGGGATCCTGGAAGTCGTGGCTGATGTGCTTGTAGAATTCCTTGTACTCTTCCTCACTGACTTCGCTTTTCGGCCGCTGCCACAGCGCCTTGCGGGAGTTCAGCGTCTCCTCTTCCACCTTGACGATGGGTTCAGCGTCCTTGAGCGGTTTGCCATCGGCCCCGGTGGGCTGCTCTTCGCGGCGCACGTCCATGACGACGGGGTGTTCCACGAAGTCGCTGAACTTCTTCACGATCTTGCGGATGCGCCACTCTTCCAGGTACTCTTCCGCGTCATCTTTGAGATGCAGGGTGACGTCCGTGCCGCGTTTGGCGCGGGTGGCAGCTTCGACGGTGTAGGTGCCGCTCCCATCACTCTCCCACTTGACCGCCTGGGCCGGATCGCCCGCGTGGCGGGTGACGACGGTCACCTTGTCAGCGACCATAAACGCCGAGTAGAACCCGACGCCGAACTGTCCAATGAGTTCCGGCGGCATGCGGTCGCGGTGCTCCTGCAACTCCTCGAGGAACTTGCGGGTGCCGGAGCTGGCAATGGTGCCGATGCAGGCGTCGATGTCCTCCGGCCCCATGCCGATGCCATTGTCCGACACCGTGAGCGTCCGCGCTTCGCGGTCCGCGTGAACCCGGATTTGCCATTCATGGTCGTCCTCGAGAATGGACTGTTCGGAGAGCGCGACGAAGCGCGCCCGGTCGATCGCATCCGAAGCGTTCGAGATCAGCTCGCGCAGGAAGATCTCTTTGTTGGAGTAGAGCGAGTGGATGACCAAGTCCAGGAGTTGCTGGACTTCCGCTTTGAACTTGTGCTGCTTTGCCGCCATTTCATTCCTCCATATCGCCAGCCAAAACCTCTGTCTCCGCTTGCAAAGGAGGGTTTGCCGGGATTGGTTAAGGAGCCGTTTCGCCAGGGCGATGACAGGCCGTCATTCTAGCGTCTTGGGCTCAAAAGTCAACGAAGAGAGCCGGGGTTGTCGCGGTTCCAGGCGGTCGTTTCGTACTGGGGTTGAAAGTGTCGTGACGCTATTTCTGTACAACCTCTTCTTCCTGTTCGCCTTCCTGCTCTACCTGCCTTTCTACGCGGTTCATCTGCTGCGCCGTGGCGGCCTGGGGTGGGCCTTTCTGCAGCGTTTTGGGCTCTTCGGCCCGGGGATTCGGTCCGTTCTGCGGGCCTTAAAGCAGCCGGTCTGGGTGCATGCCGTGAGCGTCGGCGAAACGGTAGCGGCTCTCGGTTTCATTCGGCGCTTGCAGGAGCGCAACCCCGGTCGTCCCGTGGTGTTGTCCGTGACCACGACCACCGCCTACGACCTGGCGTCGCGCAAGGCGCCGGGCGGGGTGACGAGCATCTACTGCCCGCTGGACTTCTGGCCCTGCGTGCGGCGGGTACTGGCGCTGGTCCGACCGGCGCTGTTGGTCATCTTCGAGGTCGAGATCTGGCCGAACCTGATTCTGCTGACCGCGGGGGGCGGGATTCCCGTAGTCCTGGTCAACGGTCGCATGTCGGACCGCAGCGGCCAGGGCTACACGCGCTGGAGCGGTTTTTTTGGGCGCCTTTTTCGGGCCTTCCGTGTGATTTGCATGCAGACTTCAGAGGACGCTGGCCGGGTGCGTCCACTGGCCGGCGACGCGGTCACGGTGGCGGTCTGCAACACCATGAAATTTGACCAAGTGCCCGATACCGACGGTAAGGACAAGTCGGCCGCTCTGAACGAGGCGTTTGGGGCTGGGGAGCGTCTTGTGCTCTGTGCCGGCAGCACGCATCCCGGCGAGGAAGAGATGGCCTGCGACGCGCTGCTGGCCCTGAAGCCGGAGTTTCCGTCGCTGCGACTGGTTTTGGTGCCTCGGCACCACGAACGTGCCGCCGCGGTCGAGAGGGTGCTGCAGGACCGCAAGCTCAGTTACCGGCTGCTGCTGCCGACAGCCGGGCGCGAGCCGAGTCCAGCGCCCGTGGATGTGCTGGTGGTGAACACGACCGGCGAGCTCATGAACTTCTACGCCGCCTGCGAGGTGGCCTACGTGGGCAAGAGCCTGGCCGGCAACGAGGGCGGCCACAACATTATCGAGCCCGCCATCTTCGCCAAGCCGATCCTGCATGGCGCCAACATGCAGAACTTCCGGGCCGTCGCCGCCGTTTTCCAGGAGGCTGGGGCGGCGGTGCAGGTCGAGGATGCCAAGGGCTTTACCCCGGCGCTGCGCCAGCTCTTGGCCAGCCCCCAGGAGCGGCAGACTCTCGGGGCGCGTGCCCGCCGCGTGGTCGAAACGAGTCGTGGGGCCATCGACCGCACGCTGGACCTCATTGAGCCATGGCTGGGCAAACCGTGACGGCCACGCCAGACAACGTCAGCGGCCAGCCCCTTGACCTCTTTGGTGACCAGGCCCTGGCGGCCTACGAAGAGGGACGGGCCGCGGAACTGATCCTGCGCCGGAACCGCGAGGTTGGGAACCTGCTCCTGGCGGAGCGGGCGGTGCTCTACGTGCAGGTCCTCTACCGGCTGCTGCTCTTCCGTCGGGCCCACGAACTGGAGCCGCTCCACGAGGACCTCTACGATGCGGTTCGGCCAGCCCAGGGACACGCTCTCGGCGGCGCCGAATACGACCCGGATCAGTTCCGCAATGACCTGGCCCAACTCGAGGGCTGGGGGCTGGTTTCCTGCCGCATCGAAGTCGAACGCTTGCGGGGTTACCGCGACAGTCGGCGGCGCAAGTTCCGCTATCGGCTGGGGCCGGACGCTGTCAGCTTCCTGGAATGGCTCGAAGAGCGGGCGCAGAGTGACCTGTATCGCCCCGAAGAGGATGCCCGTGACCTGCTCGAGGAGACCAGCGGCAGCCTCACCGAGCTCCTGCGATTGCTGCGCGTGGCAGTGGTGCAGCAGGCTCAGGAGGGCGACGTGCGCCGGATCGTCTACCAGCTTGCCAAGCTCGATGCCCTGAGCCTGGAGGTGAACGGCTACCTCGGTGGCTTCAACGCCCGTCTGCTGGGCTTCGTCGCCCACGAGTACCGTATCGCTGACGCCCGCGGCGTCCTGCGTGATCTCGAGCAGTTTGTGGACGGCTTCCTCCGGCAGGTCCACGATCTGCGCGGCGCCATCGGCACGCAGGTGGACGTTCTCATGCAGACCGAGATGCAGGACCGGGTCCGGCAGGCAGCCTTGGAGCTGGACGCCGAGCGTCGGCGCACCCCCGGTCTGCTGCGCCGCGGCGACGAGTTTCGCCACCCGGAGACCATTCCGCTGCGGCTCTGGGAGTTCTTCCGCGCAGATGGCCGCCTGGACCTGCTTTGCCGTTACATTCGCGAGTCGGCCATGCGCGTCTGGCGCAAGCTCCATGCCCATCTGCGTGAACTTGAGCGCCGCAGCACGCGCATCCAGGACATCAGGGCCCGTTGTGTCGAGCTGGCCGCCCTGCCGGAGCCCGTGGTTCCGCATCGTTTCATGCGTGAACTGCTTGCCCCGGCGGTGATGCTGGCTGACCCGCATTTCTGGGATGAGTCCGAGCGCGCCGAGCCGCCGCCGCCACGGCGTCAGGCGGGGCTCCCCGAGCGTCCGCCGCTGCAGTTCATCCGGCCCAAGCGTCGGCAGGGAGGTCCCGTAGTCAGCCTGGAACAGGCCCGGCTCGAACAGCTTGGCGGCTGGCTGCACACGACGCTGAGCCCCGCCGAGCAACCCGTCGGCGCGCCACTCTCCCGCGGCGTCTTCACCGCGCCCGCGGATTTTGGGCACATCATGGAACTGAGTAAGGCCGGGCTGCTGGACGCGGGCCGCAGACTCCGGCGGGTTGGCTACGCCCTGACCCCGGACCCCGCCCACGAGGGCCGCGTCGGCGTGGATGAGCAAACCTTGAGCTTCACCGAGATGACCGTCCGCCGTCTTTCCGGAGACGCGGCGCGGCCGCGGAACGCACCATGAGCAACCCCCTCGAAGCCCTGCTGGAGCGCCATGCCGACCGCGTGCGGACGGTGCTCAACGTCCTGGTCGAGACGCCCTACTTCTACCGCGCCGACGACGAGGAGACCTTCTTCTTCCTGCGCCGCCACCGCGCCGAGTTCACCGCCTTCTACCATGAGTTCTACGGTTGGCGTCTGATCATGGACGACAAGTGTGCCCGGGTCTTCAAGTCGTCCTGGTACAACGAGAAGATCAGTGAGCCCTACCGCGACCGGTTCGGCTTCCGCCATCGGGACGATTGCATCGCTTTCATGGTCCTGCTGGAGTTTTTCGAGCACCAGTTGGATGAGAATTCCCTGACGGTAGAGGACCGCGAGAATCTGCGTTTCCGTTTTGGGGACCTGCTGGGTTACACGCAACGCCGTTTCCGGGAGCTGTTCCCCGGCGAGGGGGGGGCGCGCTACAGCGAGGAGTTTGTGCGTTCGAGCATCCTGCGTCGCCTGCTGCCCATTCTGGAGCGTTACCGGTTGCTGACCCGGGTGCCGCCGCCGCCGGACCTGCGGGTGGCCGAGCTGGACATGATCTTCGAGGCCATGCCGGCGCTCTACCATTACAACACCGGACGGCTGAGCCAGAGTGTCCTCGCCGAGGCCACGGAGCCGGACCCGCTGACCACCGCTGCGGCTGAGCTGCCGCTGGGGGCCGCCGCCGCCGCGACGGAGGCCGGTTCGAGCCTGCACGGAGGGGCCGATGCTGAATGAGGTCACTGAGCGTTACACGATCCGCCGGATTCGGCTGATCAACTTCCATAATTTCGTTGACGAGACCATCGAGATCCGCCACGGCGGGCATCTTTTCCTGCTCGGCGACAACGCCTCGGGCAAGACGACGGTGCTGGACGCCGTGCATTATGTGCTGACGGCTGGCGAGTCCATGGAGTTCAACTCAGCGGCACGCATTGCGGGCAGTCGTGAGGAGGGGCGCCGCATCCAGGGCGTCATTTTGCGCTACAATGTGGACACCGGGCCGCTGAACCCCTCGGGCGGCACCACCTATGCGGCCCTCGAGATCGCCGGCCGCCACGGCACTCTCACCACGGTCGCCGTCGGCATGACCGCGACCGGTATGGACGAGAAGGTGCAGCGTTGGGGCATCATCCGCGAATGTCCATTGGAGAAGATTCCCTTCCTGGTCCAGGAGCTGCAAGGCCGCCGCCCGGCGAACCGGCAGGAGATGCGGGACTTCTTCGGTCAGACCAGCGGCTACTACTCGAATCCCATCGCCTATCAGCGCGAGGTGGCCAGCCGTTTCTTTGGCGGCGCCGAGGCCTTCCGGGATGTGTGTCGGCTGTTGTCCATCGGCAAGGCGTACCGCGAGATTGTCTCGCACACGGCCGACTACCATGAGCTGTTTCGCAGCCTGTTGCCAGAGCCCCGTACCGAGATGTTCGAGCAGGTCATTGCCGCCCTGCGCTCTCTCGATCAGGCCGGCGCCGATCTCAAGGCCCTCGAACAGAAACAGGCCTACCTCAGCGGCCTGGGGCGGGACGTGGCTCGCATCGGCTCGATCCGCAGCGAGCGGCAATGCCTACGCTGGTTTCTGCACCAGCTTGCCATGACCGATCTGCAGCAGCGGCTGGCGGACCTGGAACTGCAACGGGCCGAGCGCGCTGGCCTGCTGGCGACGCAGCAATCCGGCATTGCCGAGGTGCGCCGCGAGCAGGAGCAGGTACAGCAGCAGATCGATGACCTGCGTCGGCGCGATACCGCTGGGATCATTCGGCAGGAGAAGGAGCTGGCGGCGGACTACGAGCGCCAGGTCCGGCTGGAAGCCGATGCGCGGGCGGCCGTCGGGGAGGCTACCGCGCGGCTTACCGACGCGAGTCAGGCTCTGGCGCAAGGCCGGTCCGAGCTCTGCGACGCCCTCGGCCGCGCCTTTGTCGAGATCAGCCGACTGACGCCAGGCCTGCCGTTCGCCACCAGCGCTCTCACGGCCGCACTCGATGCGGCTCGGCGCCACGAGTGTCCGGAGAACGGGCTCGAGCAGGTTCCCGCGGAGCGCTTTCGTGAGCAGGCCATCGAGGCCATGCGTCACCCCGAGAACGAGCTTGCGGTGCTGCGGCACCTACGCCAGGAGACCGAGCCGCGCCTGGCCGCTCTGCGGGCTCGCCTGGAGGTCCTGCGTCGGCAGGAAGAGGCCATTCCCACGCTGTCCGGCTTTAGTGCGGCTGCAGAGGCCCTGCGCCGCGCCATGATCTCGGCGGTGCCCCTATACCGCGGCCTCGAGTGGGCGCCTGGCCTGTCGAGCGAGATGCGGTCCGCGCTGGAGGACGCGATCGGCGAAGCGGTGCTGGCCACCTTCATGGTGCCCCGAGACGAGTTCGAGACGGCCCGGCGGATCGTGTTTGGGATTTCGCCAGGGCTGCGCCTGTCCGCCGCCCCCGACTACGGCGATCTGGCCGACTGGATGCATACGGCTCTTGACCTCGGCCACTCCGATGCGGCCGGACTGCGCTGTCTGGCGGCCGAGATGTTGGCGCACAACCAGCCCGAGGTGTTTGCCTGCGACGGGTTGCCGGCGTTGCGCTTCCGAGCCCATGAGCGCCGTCTGGCCGGGGCGCCAGCCCGGCTGATCGGCTCGGCAGACCGGCGGGAGGCGCTGCGGCGCGAACTTGAAGCGGTTCAGGGCGAGCTGGCAGAGGTCGAACAGGCACGGGTCGACCTTGGCCGTCGGCAAGAGGAATTCGAGCACACAGTTCAGCACGGTCGGGACTTTCGGCGCTGCCTGGATGGTGAGGTCGGACCGCTCGCGCCTCGCGCTCACGACCTGCGCCGCGATGCGCTCGCCCTCGCCGCCCTCGCCCGCGACCAGGCCGAACGCGATGGCCGTCTGGCTGAAGTGAGCCAGGAACGCCTCGCCCGTGATCTGCGTCTGCGGGACTTGCGTGCCCTCATCAGCAGCGCGGGGCTGGACCAGCTCGAACAGACCATCACGCGCAGCCTGCGCCAGTTCGAAACGCTCCGGCAGCAGGAGAACGATCTGCACGTGCAGGTTGGCGCCATCGAGAACCAGCTCAAGGGTATTGCCCAGCGGCTGGCGGGCTACGCGCAGCAGGCTCAACTCGTCGGCGCGCAGCGCGACGCCGAAGCCGCCGCCATCCTGGCCCGGCATCCCGAGGTCCAGGACGCTGCGGGCTTCGCGACCGAGGTCTGTGGCGCCCGCTTTGCCGATGCCCCCGCCGTGCAGGCGGCCCTAAATGCCTCCGAACGCGATGATGGCATCGTCACCGGGCAACTGCGCCTGGCGTTGCAGGACCCCATCTACAGCGCCCTGTTCGGGTTCACCTACGACGACGTGCTGAACTTGCTGACCGACCGCCGCAATACCGCCATCGAGGACCTGGTCCAGGCGCAGAATCTCCAGATTGACGAGCAGCGTGAACTTCTGAACCAGAAGACGCAGGACCTGTTCCGCCGGCTGATCGTGGAACAGCTTCTGGCCTTCCTGAGTCGCTATGTCCGCGATCTGCGCGAGATGGTCAAGCGCATCAACTACCTGCTTGGTGAGCGCGCCTTTGGCGGCAGCCACTACCGTTTCCAGGTGCAGGACGTGGAGCGCTATCGCCGCCTGGTGGAGATCGTCGAGCACTACAACCCGTTTCAGGCTGAACAAGCCACGCGGGAGATACGCCTCTTTTTTGAAGATCACAAGCAGGACATCCTGGATACCGAGGTCAACGCGGTCCCCGATGCCCTCGACTACCGCAACTGGTTTCACTACGACATGCGAGTGCGTGCGGCGGTGGGCGACGGTGTGGTCATGGACCGCCACACCAAGAGCGTCGGTTCGGGCGGCGAACAGGCCGTGCCCAACTACCTGTTGATACTCACCATCGCCGACTTCCTCTACCGCGGTCGCGGCATCCGGCTGCAGTCGCTGCTCTTTGACGAGGCGTTCTACGGCATCGACGCCGGTCGCCGCGACCAGCTCCTGGGCTTCGCCACCGACCTGGGCTTGCAGCTCATCGTGGCCTCGCCCGATCAGGACGGCGTGCGCGGCGATGTCGCCTTCTCCACCACCCTCCTGGTGGTCAAAGACGAGGACTACGATGTCCACCTCTACCCCTACCACTGGGAGAACCCCGAGGCGGTGAAACAGCCCGAACTGCTGGAGCAGTACCGCGCCCAGCCCGGACCGCTGGAGTTCGGCGCGGAACTGTAAAATGGGTGGAGATGCGGTGGGCCGCCTCCGCGGTTTGGTGGAGATGCGGTGGGCCGCCTCCGCGGTTTGGTGGAGATGCGGTGGGCTCCACCGCCGCGCCTGATGCCAGGCGCCTCTCCAGGGGGATTGGTGGAGATGCGGTGGGCTCCACCGCCGCGCCTGATGCCAGGCGCCTCTCCAGGGGGATTGGTGGAGATGCGGTGGGCTCCACCGCCGCGCCTGATGCCAGGCGCCTGTCTTGTGGACTGGAGCGGCCGCGTTGCGCGTTGCCGCGCCGGGGCCGGGTGGCGGAGCCAAGCGTGAAGGGCGAAGAAGCCATGAGCCATGACCCATGCCACGAGGCTATCCTGCGGGATCTGCTGACCCGGTACCCCGTGCTGGATGCCTACCTGAAGCGTTTGTGCGATGTCTGGGACCGCCAGGGGGCGCCACCGGCACGCCTGAGCCTGGGGCAGGGGCTTTCCCGGCACGGCGAACTTGCGGCGCTGCATGCCCTCTTTGGGACCGCGGTGCAGGTCTCCCGGTCGGGCGGCGCGTCGTTGAACGTGCGCAGTTTTCTTGACGGCTTTATCGGCAGCGACGCCGAGACCTGGACCGAGGCGCTGTACCGGGTCATGGGTCGGCCCCGGCGGGACCGTTCCGCCGAACGCCTGCGGGCGAGTCAGGAATTCGATGCGTTGCTGGCGGTCTGGCGGCAGGAGTTTTGCGCGGTGGCTGAGGCGGGGTGTGTCATCGCAGGCCGGCCTGGGCTGTGGAAGCGCCGCCTGCTGGAAGGCGCCGCGGACGGTGTACGCGCCCAGTGGTGGCCCTGGGGGCAGGCGCTCGACTTCCTCGCAACCCGCCCGGAGCCGCTGGGATTGGCGGATATCGGCGCGCGGTTCTACGGCAGCAGCAAGGCCCTGCGCCCCGGCGAGGCGCGTCGTTTCCTGGCCTCCGGGCTGGCCGCGCTGGAGGGCCTCGATGAAGAGCAGGTCGAGCTCGGCGAGGTCCTTCGACGCTTTGGCATCTGCGACAACCCGACGGCCCTCAAGGTCACCGTCTTCGGCCCACTGCGTCTGCGGAAGCGCGGTCGCTGGCTGGACTGGGTGGAGCAGTTGCACGCGCTGGGGGAAGCGGCGACGCTGTCGCTGGGCAACCTTGACGGAGTGGATGTCGTGGACATCCCCGGCGAAGCACCGGTCGTCCACACCTGCGAGAACGAGACTCCCTTCTGTCGGCTGGTGCGCGAACGCTTTCCCGGGGTGCTGGTTTACACTGAGGGCTACCCCAACACGGCCGTACGTCGCCTGCTCAACCTGTTGCCGACGATGGCCACGCTTCGCCACTGGGGCGACAGCGACCTGGACGGTCTGCGCATCGCGGCTATCCTCGGCGAGGACAGGCCCCTGCAGCTCTGGCGCTGCGGCGGCGCGGATCTGGAGCGGCAACGTGAGCGTTTGGTCCCGCTGGACGATGACCAGCAGCGGCGCGCCCGGCACTGGCTCCAGGCACACCCGGAGTTCCCCTTCGGTGCCGAACTCGCGTTCACCCTGGCGCACGGCTGGCTGGAACAGGAGAGTTGGCGTGAAGCAGAGGGCTAGAGCGCGTTGAGGGCGCGCCAGTCGCGGGGCTTGTCGTCGACGCGGCGCAGGATCCAGCAGCTCAGCACGACGATGCAGAGGAGTGCGAGTACGCCATAGCCCTGCCCGACCTGGACCGGGAGCTTCAAGGTGCGCACGGTGAACGCGGTGACCGCCGCCCAGACCAGCGGTCCGGTGATGGCCGAGAAGCGGCCGACCATGCCATAGAGTCCATAGAACTCACCGATCCGGTCGGGGGGGGTGAGACGCAGCATCAAGGGCCGGTCCGCGCTCCAGACCCCGCCCAGCGCGATGCCCGCTAGTGCCGCCACGATCCACAGGGTCGCAAGCGGCAGGCCGAACAGCCCCATTGCGCTCGCCAGGCCAAAGGTAAAGAGCCACAGGTAGAGCACGATGTCGAGGGTCCGCTTGGGGCCGATGCGGTCGACGATCCAGCCCCAGACGAAGCCTCCCACCACCGCGAAGGTGATCGCCGACAGCATCACCAGTTTCGCCGTCTTCTCGGCCGCGGCCTGAGTCTGTCCCAGGCTGGCGGCAACGTTCACCGCATAGAGGGTCATCACCGCGATGACGGTGTTGATGGCGTCGGTGTAGAACACCCGTCCGATGAGGAAGCGCACCAAACCGGGAAAGCGGTCCCCGGCGCGCAGGGTGCGGATCGTCTGAACCGTGCTCGACGCGATCACTCCCAGGTCGAATACCTTTCCCGGATGCGGATTGCCGCGTTCCCTGACGAAGAAGAAGCAGGGGAGCGCGAGAGCGAGAAAGGCGACGGCGATGAGCGTGAACACGAGCGCCTTGTCGGAGGTGTTCAGGATCAGGCCAAGCGCCACCGCGATGTACGAGCCGAGGTAGCCGACGCCGACGCCGATGCCGCCGATCCGCCCCCGATTCTCCTCTGTCGTCACCTCGACCAGCAGCGAGTCGTAGAACTGCAGCCCGGCCTGATACGCGGCGTTGGCCAGGATGAAGGCCACGATCGTTCCCCAATACCCGATGCGGCCCAGCAGCATCGTGAAGCCGACGCACAGCACCGTGCTCACGACCAGAAACGGCATCCGGCGGCGGGCGCGATCACTCATGGCGCCGAGCAGGGGAGAGACAATGAAGATGAGGCCCATCGAGATACCGGTGATGACGCCATAGACCGCATCGGCGCGTTCGGCGCCAACGCCGTCCCGAACCCAGAGCGAGAAGTACATCGACACCACGCCCATCGAAAAGATGGTGTTCGCGAGGTCGTACAACACCCACGAGGCGACGCTGCGAAACGGCGCTGGGTGTTTCCGGCCGCCAGGCTCGGAGTCGAGCGCGGCCGCTGCCGTTGGCGGCGCCGGAGAGGGTGCCGTTGGCGGCGGGGCTGAAAGGATGTCTTCGCTCATGGGGCACTCCGCTATGGAACCGCGCATCGTGGGGTATGCCTCTCCCGGTTCACTCCTTCGCCTTCAGGTCTTCATACAAAGCCAGGGCAGCGCTGGGGGTATAGCCGTCATGGACCACGGCGCGGACGGCCTGCAGCATGGCGCGGGGAGCATCGGCCTGGAAGATATTGCGGCCCATGTCGACGCCGCAGGCGCCCTGGTCGATCGCCTGGTAGGCCATCATGAGCGCGTCCTTCTCGGGCAGCTTCTTGCCGCCGGCGATGATGATGGGCACTGGGCAGGCGGCGGTGACCTTGTCGAAGTCTGTCTCGCAGAAGTAGGTCTTGACGAACTGCGCCCCATTTTCGGCGATGACGCGGCAGGCGAGGCCGAGGTAGCGGGCGTCGCGGGCGAGTTCTTTGCCGACGGCGGTGACGCCGAGAGTGGGGATGCCGTAGCGATTACCGGTCTCGACCAGCACGCAGAGGTTCTTGATGGTGAGTGCCTCGAACTGGCTGCCGATGGCGACCATGCCCGCCATGGCCGAGGCATTCAGGCGGATGGCGTCTTCGATCTCGACCCCGACGACCTCGTTGTTCAGTTCCGTGAGTACGGTGCTGCCAGCGGAGCAGCGTAAGGCCACCGGCTTGTTTACCGTCGGCGGGACGCAGGCGCGCAGGGCGCCGCGGGTACACATCAGGCAGTCGGCCAGGTCGGCGATGGGCAGGATGCTGAGGTCGATGCGTTCCAGGCCACTGGTCGGCCCCATGATGTAGCCGTGGTCAAAGGCCAGCATGACGGTGTGCAGGGAGGTCGGGTTGAAGATGCGGGCCAGGCGGTCCTTCATGCCCCAGTCGTAGTTGTTGGCGCCCTTGAGCGGAAAGGCCGGATTGGCGACGGGGATGCCGATGCCGTAGTCTTTGCTGGAGAGTGGCGTCTTGTCTGCGTCGGGCATGGTGAGGGTTCCTTTTTGGTGCGCTCAAACGAGTTGAATTATGCACGGGTCTCACTGCGCCAGGCCTTCGAAGAAGAGGGCGATGGAGGCGGCCCCGGGGTCCAGGTGGCCCACGGTTCGCTCGCCCAGGTTTCGCGCCCGTCCGAACGCCGCCTTCAGCGGCCGCGTGGCTTCGGCGCCTGCGGCCGCGGCGGCGGCTGCGGCGCGCAGTGCCGCCGCGATGGTAGCGCCGGTCTCTGCCGCTTGCCGCAACGCCGCGACGGCGGGGACGAGGGCGTCAAGCAGGGTCTTGTCGCCGGGCTTTGCCGACGTCTGTCGGCGCAGGTTCTGCAGGCCCGCCGCGAAGGCGTGGTGCAAGGTCTCGGTTGTCAGCGGTCCCGGGGTGGTCAGCCCATCGCCGCAGCCCATGAAGAACGAGCCGAGCAGAGGACTGGCTGAGCCGCCGTCGGTCGACAGCACCGCCCAGCCCACGGCGCCGCAGAGCGCCGCCAGGTCGGCCTCGGGAGATTCGGCGAGGGTGGCCAGGATCGCGTCGCAGATTCGGCCCATGGTGATGCCATGGTCGCCGTCGCCGATGGCCGAATCAAGCTGCGAGAGCCAGTCAATACGAGTCTGGATGTGCATCGCCGCCTGGCGCAGGCGTGCGGCGAAAGCGGCGGAGTCCAGGGTCTCTGGCATGGGTATGGCCTCTGACGTATCGGGCGGTTCAAACGGATCGGACACTCTACCGAACGGTCATGTAGGGGGTGTCGCAGGGGGCATCCCATAGCCGCAGCATCTCGGCATCCATCTTGGCTACCATCATCTGGAAGCCGGCCATCTCCTGCACCGTGAGCAGTTCATCGACCACGGCGCGGGCCAGGCGGATGCCCTTGGCATCGAGGTAGCGTTTGACCCCGGTCATGACGATGTACAGCTCCATCAGGGTTGTGGCGCCGGCGCCGTTGAGCACCACCAGCAGTTCGTCGCCGACCTTCGCCTTGACGGCGTTTACCAGGCGGTCGGTCATGATCTGGGCCGTTTGTTCGGCGGTCATGATCGGCTGGGCGCCGGTGCCGCCTTCGCCATGCTGGCCCATGCCGATCTCCATCTGGTCATCGGGCAGATCGAAGATCATGCCGCCGGTGCCCGGGTGGGAGGCGCCACGCATGGCCACAGCCAGGGTGGCCATGTTCTGGTTGAAGCGTTCGGCGATAGTCCACACCTGGTCCAGTGACTGGCCCTGTTCCGCGGCGGCGCCGGCCACCTTAGCGAGCGGGATGCAGCCCACCAGGCCGCGCCGGTCTGCGGCTGGGGCGGTGGCGCCGGGCGCGATGTCGTCGTGGGTCACGAGCTGGCGCACCTTGAGTTTCTGCCGTTCCGCCATCTGCATGGCCAGGTTGCCGTTCAGCACGTCCCCGGCGTGATTGAGGATGATGAAGAGGGTTCCTGCCGGGCAGTCGGCGAGTTTCAGGGCCTCGAGCACCTTCGGCGCGCCGGGGGCGGCGAAGATGTCACCGACGACGCTGTAGTCCAGCATGCCGGTGCCGACAAAGCCGCTGAGGGCCGGCTCATGCCCGGCGCCACCGAGGGTGACCAGGCGCACCTTATCCGGGCTCTTGGGCGTGGCCCGCGCCACGATCTTCTCAGAGACGATGCGGATCTTGTTGCTATAGGCGATCTCGTAGCCGGCCAGCAGCTCACGGGTCAGGTTTGCCGGATCGTTGATGAACTTCTTCATCGGCATCGGGGTGACCTCAGGGTTCAGGGTTATGGGGGTTCGAGGTTCCGTCTCTCCCGCGCGGGTCAGCTTTCTACGGCCATCAACTCGATGGGGACGCCTTCCTCGATGACGAAAGCGACGGTGACCCCGGGCATGGGGCTGAAGGGCTCCATGAGCACCGTGTGGCCCCTCATCTCGGTCTTGAGGTCATCGACGCGGTAGGCGATGTGGGTGGAGGTCTGAAGCATCTCCGGCATGGGGCTGCCGGGTTCGAAACGCAGCCACTCGATCTTGTTGGGACTGTTGTCGGAACTGGTGATGAAGAGCTTTCCACCCGCGATGTGGGTCTCATTGGGCTGCTTCGTCTTGGTCGGGATGCCGATATGGTGCAGTTCGCGCATGATGGGTCCTTTCGATTGGGGGTGACGGCTGACCTGGACGGCGTCGGCGTCGCATGGGGGCAATCGGGCTTTGGCGTCCCGGAACACCTTGAAACCACGTGAGGCAAGTGTACCCGTGGAACCCCTTTTTTGCAACTCAGCTACCAGCGGGCGGAACCCGAGAGGAAACCACGGCGGTACGGTCTCGGTGGCGGGGGCACGAGAGGGTGAAGGCGGCGGGCAGGTGGGGGATCGGGGAGCGCGGTCGCGGGCCGGGAAACGAAGGCGCCCATCCTGGCAGGGATGGGCGCCACGGCGTTCTCGCTGGCCCGCTTCGCAAGCGCTACCAGCAGATGTTTAAGAACGGCAGGCAACGCATGGGTTTCGCTTCGATGAAGTTAAGCAGACCGAGCTGCATCCCCACCATGCTATGGCAGTAGTTGACGACGCCGACCTGCAGGCCCAGGACGTCGCCGCCGATATTGACGGCACCGATCTCCACGCCCTCCGTCAATCCGTCCGTGAGGTTCACCACGCCGACGGCCAGACCGGTGGCATCCTTGGCATCGTTGATCGCGCCGATCCGGAGTCCTACGGTCTTCCACTGCACATAGTTTGCCACGTTGACCTGCACGCCGACAAAGTCCCCAGAGCCGCCAAAGACACCGAGGTCAAGGCCCCTCACGCGGTCGTTCTCGCCGTTGAAGAGGTTGAGCTTCAACCCAAAGATCGTCACTTCCTTGACCATCATCTGCATCTTGGGCACCATGGAAAGCTGCAGGGGGAACCACTCAAACCGCTCGGACTCCTCCGCGCCGGCTAATGTGGTACAGACGGCCAGTAGCGCGATCAATGCACTCTTCATGTGCGGACCTCCTTCACCACCTGAAAGGGTATGCTTTGCAGCTGCGGGCGCTAAGATATCATCGTGGATATGGGGATGCAAGAGATGGCCCCAGGTTCGGGCGCAGGTCAGTTCCGTAGGGGTTTGCTTGTCTGAGAACCGCAGAGGGTCGAGGGCCTACCCGCCGTGGTGGGTCGAGAGACGAGTGTCCGAGTCCCCCCCCGTCGATTCGATCCCGATTTCAATCTCGATCCGCCATCCCATCGCTACAGTTTCGCGGCGGT
>CAILKC010000171.1 GCA_903834675.1 uncultured Victivallales bacterium
ATAGTTATGGGTTTGAGCCCTGTAGGGGCGAGCTATCTGCCCTCGGTTCGCGCTGAGGTCGCATAGGCCGCCCCTTCAGGGCTCAATCTGTGGGGTGAACTGGTACCCAGGGCGTTGCCCTGGGCTGGTATGGAACGCCCCTGTGGGGCTGAATACCACGGCCCATCCTTATTGCACAGGTCGATAGCTATACAGTGACGACCGTTGTTGACCCGTCCGCTCAATCCGGCACGGTCACGGGCGGCGGCAACTTTACCACGGGAAATACGGCGATACTCACCGCTACGGCCAAGACGGGGTGTACCTTCCTGCGCTGGGAAAACAACTCGCAGGCGGCGACCCGCAAGATCCTGATTACAGATGCTAATGTGACCGTGACGGCGTACTTTGGAGCGACGAACGACATCGCAAAGCCGATAGTGGAGAAGCCAGAAGATCAGAACGCGATGGTCGGCGTGACCTTCAACCTGCCATTGCAGATCACCTCCGCAAGCCTGCCGACGGTGACGGTGACCGGTCTGCCCACTGGCCTGAAGTACGACGCCGCGACGAAGTCCGTAAGCGGAGTGCCGACCGCGACCGCCCTCAGCAAGGTGGTGACGATCACGGCCAAGAACGCGAACCCGACGGCGGCCGTGCAGACCTTCGTCATGACCGTGGGTCCGTTGCCGTCCTGGGCCTCGGGGACGTTCAACGGCTGGTGCAGGCTGAACGACGACTTCGGGGCAGCGACCATGACAGTGACTGCGGTGGGCACAGTCACCGGCAAGCTCTCGGCTGGAGCCACAAACTGCACCTTCGGCGCGTCGGGGTATGACCCCGGAAGCAGCCCGACCGTGGGGTTCTTCGTCACGGTGGCGGGCCCGGCGGGCAAGGAAGTTGTGCCGCTGATCTTTGCAGTGGACAACTGTGAGTTCGCCGAGGCGCCGACCCTTGCCATGGTGGAGGGGAAGCAGGGCGATGACCTGGTGTCGGTGATGTACCGCAACATCTGGAAGGACGCGGGCATGGCGACGGAACTTTCACCCTACCCCGGCTACTACACGGCGGTTCTGCCGGGCGGCAAGGAGTACGGCAGCGGCTACCTGGCCTTCACGGTAGACAGCGCCGGGGGCGTCAAGACCGCTGGCAAGCTGGCGGACGGCACGGCGGTGTCGCTGAGCGGGACGCTGATCCTTGACGAGACCGGCCGCGAGTTCGCGGTCCTTTACACATCGCCGACCGCATACAAGGGCGGCGGCCTGTTCGGGATGGCGGAGTTCGTGGCGTCGAAGGCTGATGACCCTGTAGCGGAGCCAGGATACAGGCAGCCGGAGCGGAGGCAGGCGGCGGAACTACGGCCGGCTCTTCCAGTAGTCCGGGTGCTGGTGCAGATGTATGAGCGCGAGGATGCGCACACTGTCCAGTAGGACTCTGTAGATAACGCCGTACGGGAAATGCCGGAGCTGATGCCGCAGGTACTGCTCAACGAGGGGAGGCCAAGCCGAAGGTTCCGCTACGATGTCCCGCACCGTCCTGTGGTAGTCATCCAGGAAGCGGGATCCCAGCCCTTCACACTGCCGCTCGTAATACACGGCAGCGCGGCACGACCTCGTCTTCGACGCGCTCGTGGTAGATCACCTCGCGCATCGAACCGCCTCACGGGCAGACGCCATGACCTCCCCGTGGCTCCTGGACTGGGCTGAGCCATCGCTCAACTGCGCATCCCGCTGCTTGGCTAACTCCAACCACGCCACGTCGTAGGACTCGGGGGCGCCGTCGTCAAGGCTCTCAAGAAGGAGATCGGCCAGCATCTCCCGCGAGCGTACTGGCAAGCCCAACGCCAAGCGTGAGAGCTCTCTGACGCTTACACTCATGGATCACCTCGGGAAAGAGCGACCAGCCTTCATCCAGACCGTAGGAGTATGACCGGTGATGGCTGTCCTGACAACGGGTCGGGGAGAAGACGGGCGGCGGATCGCAACGAGTACGAGCCAATGGCTACGCAGCTTAGACTTAGACGAACCACTTCCCTGGCTCACACTCGGCCAGGTGACCGTGGTCGTCCGCCTGGTCGCGGCGTAGCGCAGCCTTGACCTACCGGAGTGGGGCAGTTGCAGAACCCCGGTCAGGCGCAAGGGGCGGTTCGGCCTCCCGGCGCTCCTTCCTCTGCTGGAGATACCGTACCAGCCTGCGGGAATCGTACCCGCATCTCTTGGAGATGGCCTCCCGACTGGCCCAGACTCGTTCCAGTGCTTCGTCCTTCATGGGGTTACCTCCACGCATAACTCCATCGGGGTTACCAGTGCCGGCACGAATAACCCGAGGCGGCCGTTCAGGATGCGTATGTGCTCGAACTTGTTGGCGTTTGCGATATGGCGACAGTTCCACGTCAGCAGGAAGTCGCACTTGTGGTAGGATGCGAGGGCCAAGTGCAACGCGTCGCCCACCCGCTCCTGCGGCATCAGGTGGTTCTTCAGGTACACGTCGATAATGTCCGCAATCTGATCGGGTACCTCCAGTAAGCCAATGCCCGTCACGAGGGCAATGGCCTCATCCTTCGAATCGTAGTCGCCCTCCGCGAGTTCCGCGAGGACGGCTTCGCTCGTCGCCAGGGCGAAGAGGTGTCGGTAGCTCTTCCACCATTCGCGGGTCCAGTTCCGCCGCGCGACCATCTCGGGCTCCTGGCGCACCTCGAAGTAGAAGCTCGGAATGGTCGTCTCGATGTAGACCAGTGGTTCCATATCCCTAATCTACTCCGATATCGGCCAGGCGCAGGTCGACTCTGGGTCGACGCAGGGGGCTCGCATTGAGGAAACCCGCGAGTGTGCGAGTTGACTAGGGTGCCACGACCCACTACGGGGGCCAGATCGGTCGATTCAGCTACGGCTGGTTACGACTAACGAGAGTCAATGGCTACCCAGACTGGCTGTATGTACACCGCCGCTGCTGAAGTTACGCAGAGGCCAGGGTCAGAGAGTCGCCAGGAACTCCTGAACCGCAGCGAAGGCTTGGGCCGCAGCCCCAGCTTCCCGCCCCACGAAGTCGGCGTAGGCAACGGGGCCGTCGTGCTCGGTGCTCTCAAATCGGGTCCGTAGCGACTCGGCAGCGTGAGCGAACGACTCGGCGGACCTTTCCTCGGCTGTCGCCTCGGCGGCAAGCGACGACGGGCCATCCTTGTAGTAACGCAACACGTAGACCAGATCGTAC
>CAILKC010000172.1 GCA_903834675.1 uncultured Victivallales bacterium
CCTGGGAATAGAATGGTGATGGGTTTGAGCCCTGTAGGGGCGAGCCATCTACCCTACCTTCGCACCGAGGTCGCATGGTCCCCCCCTTCAGGGCTCAATCTTCGCTGTGGACGGGTACCCAGGGCGTTGCCCTGGGCGCCCGAAACGCCCCCTTGGGGCTGAATACCACGGCCCATCCCTATTGCACAGGTCGCTCTTTCTTGAAACCGCCCTGCCTTCCTGGCGGCCCCGTCGTGCGGTCCGCTGGGCAGGGGCTATCTTATCGTCCCGCGTGAGTGTGCCAATATCGGCAAGCCGGGCTGCGTTACCCGTCGCAGGTAGTGTAGTCCGTTAAGGAGTTCAGTGTCCATGAGTGTTGATGTGAAGCAGATCGGGGAGCGCGTGACGCACGAAAGCGCGCTGTTGGCGCAGGTGCGCACGGAGATCGGCCGGGTGATCGTCGGCCAAAGCGAGCTGGTGGACCGGTTGCTGCTGGCGCTGTTATGCAATCACCACGTGCTTATCGAGGGGGTGCCGGGGCTGGCCAAGACGCTGACGGTGACCACGCTGTCGCGCTGTATTCAGACCACGTTTCGGCGGATCCAGTTCACCCCGGACCTGCTGCCGGCTGACGTCATCGGCACGCAGATCTACAACCCCAAGAGCGGCGACTTCACTACCCGTAAGGGGCCGATTTTCGCCAACCTGATCCTGGCGGACGAGATCAACCGGGCGCCGGCCAAAGTGCAGAGCGCGCTGCTGGAAGCCATGCAGGAACGGCAGGTCACCATCGGCGAGCAGACCTTCCGCCTTGACGACCCGTTCATGGTGCTGGCCACGCAGAACCCGGTCGAGCAGGAGGGCACCTACCCGCTGCCTGAGGCGCAGGTGGACCGCTTCATGTTCAAGCTTAAGGTCACCTACCCCACGCGGGAAGATGAGTTGAAGATACTGCGTCGCATGGCCACCAGTGCGCCGAAGTTTGAAGCGCGGGCGGTGCTGTCCCCGAAGGACATTCTGCGGTTGCGGAGCCTGGCCGACGACATCTTCATGGACGCCAAGATCGAGGAGTACATCGTCAGCCTGGTCGAGGCGTCGCGCGACGCCGACCGCTTTAAGGTGACGATGCCCGCCGCGAACCCCAAGCAGGCCCCGACGCCGTTGGGTCAGCTCATTCGTTATGGCGCCAGCCCGCGCGCCAGCATCTACCTGGCCATGGCGGCCAGGGGACACGCCTTGCTCGATGGGCGTGGCTATGTCACCCCCCAGGACGTGAAGTCGGTCGCCATGGACGTGCTCCGCCACCGGGTGATTGTCACCTACGAGGCCGAGGCGGAAGAGAAGACCAGCGAAGACATCGTGCAGCGCATTCTCGACAGCATTGACGTACCATGATTCCCAGGGATCTCGCCCGCAAAATCCGCTATATACAGATCTACACCACCAAGGCCGTCAACGACGTCCTGGCTGGGGAGTATCATAGCGTCTTCAAGGGCCGGGGTATGGAGTTCGATGAAGTCCGGGAGTACCAGCCCGGCGACGAGGTGCGCTCGATCGACTGGAATGTGACCGCCCGCATGGGTCATCCCTACATCAAGCGCTACCGCGAAGAGCGCGAGTTGACCGTGATGTTTCTGGTGGATCTGTCGGCGTCGGGCGCTTTCGGGACCGCGGGGCGGCTGAAGAACGAGGTGGCGGCGGAGTTCTGTGCCCTGCTGGCCTTCTCTGCGGTCAAGAACAACGACAAGGTCGGCCTGATCGTGTTCACCGACCAGGTGGAGTTGTTCATTCCCCCTGCCAAAGGGACGAGCCACGTGTTGCGCCTGATCCGCGACCTGCTCGAGTTCCAGCCACGGCAGACGCAGACCGACATCCGCGGCGCGCTGGAGTACTTCGGCCGCGTCATGCCGCGGCGTTGCGTCGCCTTCCTGGTCTCGGACTTCATCGGCCAGGACTTCGATCAGCGGCTGCGAGTGCTGGGGCGGCGGCACGACCTCATCGCGGTATCGGTGACGGATCCGCGCGAGGTGCGTCTACCGGACGTGGGGCTCATCGAGCTGGAGGATGCGGAGACGGGCGAGGTGGTGCTGATTGATACCTCCAGCCTGGCGGTTCGGCGCCGTTACGAGGATCTCGGCGAGGAGCGCGGGCGCTCGCTGCGGGACGCTTTCCGGGGCATGGGAGTGGACCAGATCGAGGTGATGACAGACCGTGACTACGTGCGCTCGTTGGTGGCCTTCTTCCACCGGCGCGAACGGCGGTTGCGGACCTGAGGGCAGGGTTCAGGGTTCGGGGTAGCCGGACATACCGATATGCGAGCCGCGGTTGCCGTGCCGGTGATTCTACGCTTCGTCATTGGGCCTTGGTCATTCGACATTCTGCGGTTCCCATACAAGGGTTCAGGCTTGGTGTCAGGACAGACTGGAATGAGGATGTAAGCATGGCAGACCCATACAATTTTGCGCTGCCTGAGGCTGCGGCGGGGCGGTCGCACTCTGGCCGTGGGGTGGCTGTAACTCTGGGGTTGGTGGTGCTGCTGCAACTGGGGGTGGTCGGGGTCGTGCTGTGGCCGCGGGGCGGCGCTCGGTTGGGCGCGGCTTCCAGGCCGCAGCTCGGGGTGGACGCGCAGCGCGAACTGGCTCTGAAGTTGGAGAAGCAGGGGCTTACGGAGAGTGCCGTGGAGGCGTGGCAAGCCTACCTGGCGGTCAAAGGTGGAGAGGCGGGCAAGGCCACGGAGATCTGGTATCGCATCGGGACTCTCTGGCAGGATGCGGGCCGCTACGAGGCGGCGCTGGCGGCTTACTACACCTCGGAGAGCTTTGGCAAGCTGCCCAACCTCGAGGCCGAGATCGGTCGGCGGGTCCAGGAGTGCCTCGATGCCCTCGGTAAGTACGCCGCCTTGCGCTACGAACTGAAAGACCGTACCGCGGTCGGCGGCAACGCCGCAGCCGGCGACGAAGTGGTCGCCGAGATCGGCCCTCGGAAGATCACCAAGCTTGACCTGGACCGCCTGGTCGAGCAATTGGTCGCGGGTCAGCTCGAGCGTTTTGGCCGCGGCCTGACGCCAGAGCAGCGCGACCAGCGCAAGGCGGAGTTGATGAAGCAGTTTGGCGATCATCAGATCCGGCGGCAGGTGCTGGGCCAGTACGTGGCTCAGGAGATCCTCTGCCGCAAGGCGCGTGAGGACCGGCTCACCGACCAGCCCGAGGTCCGCGCTCAGCTTCAGGAGGCCGAGCGCAGTATTCTGGCCAGCGAGGTGGTGGCCCGTGAGGTGACCGCCAAGGTGAACCTGACAGCCGGCGACGTGAAGACCTATTACGAGGCCAACAAGGAGCAGTTCAAGGAGCCTGAACGGGCTCAGGTGGCACACATCCAGGTGGCTGACGAGGAGAAGGCCAAGGCACTGCTGGCAAGCCTGGGCGAGGGGCAGTCTTTCGACGAGTTGGCGCGCACTCTCAGCCAGGATTCGGAGAGTGCCGCCAAGCAGGGCGTGCTGAATGGCTTCGTGGTCGCGGGTCGCGACGAGGCGCCGGGTTTGGGACGGCTCGAGGGGTTGGCCGAGGCCGTCTTCGCCACCGCGGCCGGCAGCATCGTGCCGCGGCCACTGCGCTCCGCCAAGGGCTGGCACGTCGTGCGGGTCTGCGAACGCTTGCCCGCCTCTCTGCCGCCCTTCGAGAAGGTGCAGCAGGACGCCTACCAGCGCTTGCAGACGGCGAAGGAACGCGAGGTGCAGGAGGCTTGTCTCAAAGAGCTCTACAAGGCCTACGATGTCGTGCTGCATCAGCGTGCCTTGGGCGCCCCCGATGAGTCGTCTCCGCCCGCCGCGGCTGGCGCCCCGCCGCCGCCGTCGAAGCCCTAGGGACCGAGGTGTCATGCCGGTGCATGTGCGCAATCCAGTTTATGACCTCTTCGCCCGCGTCGGTCGCGGCGCGCTCGGCTTGGCGCTGCTGGGCCTCGTCTGCCTGGGAGGCTGCCGCAAGCCGGCGGCGAGTCCAGCTGCGGTGGCGCCGCAGGGGGTGACCGAGACGGCCACCAGTGGTCCGCTCACCGTGCGCCTCAGCGTGGACCGGCAGGAGTTGACCCTGGCGGACCGCCTGCTGGTCACGGTGGCCGCGGAGTGCGACGAGGGCTACGACGTGGTTCTGCCCAAGTTCGGCGAGAACCTTGAGCAGTTTCTCATCCGGGATGCCCGTACCGAAGACCCTCGGCTGGTCGGCCCGGGCCGGGTGCAAACCGCCCGCGTTTACACGCTCGAACCGCTGGTCTCCGGCAAGTACCCGCTCAAGCCGATGAAGGTCACCTTCGGCAAGCGTGGGCAGGAGAAGCCGGAGGCCCATGAATTGGAGACGCCCGAAGTGACCGTCACGGTGACCTCATTGCTGCCTGCGGACGTCGCCAAACTGGAGGTCGAGGACATCGTCGGGCCGCAGGATTTGCCGCGCTCGCCGCTGCGGCGCTTGTGGTGGGGCCTGGCCGCGGCGCTGCCGGTGGCCGGGCTGGCGTTCTGGCTCTGGCGGCGGCGCCGCCGGCGCGCGGCGGTGCTGGCACTGCCGCGACCGGCGCACGAGATCGCCTACGACGAGCTGCGTGCCCTGGTTGCCCGTGATCTGCCCGGGCAGGGGCTCTACAAGGAGTTCTACCAGGAGGTCTCCGCCATCCTGCGGCGCTACATCGAGAACCGCTTCCAACTCCACGCCCCGGAGCGCACCACCGAGGAATTTCTGGCTGAGTTGGGCGGCGACGCGACCCTGTCCAAGCCGCACAAGGAGCTCCTGAAGGGCTTTCTGGTGCATTGTGATCTGGTGAAGTTCGCCGAGGTGGTGCCCGGTCCTGAGCAGGTCCAAGGCACGTTCGACCGCTGCAAAGCGTTCATCGAGCAGACCCGCGAGGGCACGGCGCGTACCGAAGGAGGCGCTCCGACGTGATCCGGTTCGAGTCACCGTGGGCGTTAGTGCTGGTCCTGCTGCTGCCGCTGGTCCTGTGGCTTGGCGCGCGCCGCAATCGGCGGGCCGTGGTGCGCTTCTCGTCGATCGCCAACGCCCGGCAAGCGGGCCAGTCGTGGCGGCAGACGCTGGGCGGGTTGCCGGCTTTCCTGCGCTTTCTGGCGCTTCTGCTGGTCGTGTTGGCGCTGGCACGGCCGCAGAAAGGCCGGGAGCAGGTGCGCGACGTGAGCAAGGGCATTGCCATCATGATGGTGGTGGACCGTTCCAGCTCGATGGCGCAGGAGTTGTCCTTCCGGGGAACCATGCAGAACCGGCTGGAGGTGGTCAAGCAGGTCTTCAAGGATTTCGTCGTGGGGAACAACCGCACGCTGAAGGGGAGGTCGCACGACCTGGTCGGTATGGTCGCCTTCTCGCGCTATGCCGACACCGTTTGCCCCCTGACCCTCGGCCATGGCGCCCTGGAGCATTTCCTGGCCAATGTGCATATCGTCAACCGCCGCAGCGAGGATGGCACGGCCATCGGCGACGGGGTGGCTCTGGCCGCCGCCCGTCTCAAGACCGCAGAGGAGACTTTGGCGCGGCAGACGGGGCAGACCACGGACGCCTATGCCATCAAGAGCAAGGTGATCGTGCTCCTGACCGACGGGGAGAACAACTGCGGCGAGCACAGCCCCGAGGCGGCGGCGGCGCTGGCGGCGGGCTGGGGCATTCGCATCTACGCCATCGCGGTCAGCGGCGGCGAAGCCCGCACGGTGGTCAACACTCTGCTGGGGGCGGTGAAACTGCCCGGCTTCGGTCCGCAGGTGGACACCAGCACGCTGGAAATGCTGGCGGCGAAGACGGGTGGCCAGTTCTTCAAGGCGGATGATGGCGGCAGTCTGGAGGATGTCTACCAGCAGATTGATCGTCTGGAGCGCAGCGAGATCGAGTCTCTGCGCTATGTCGACTACCGCGAGATCTACCCGCTGTTTGTCAGCGCCGCGCTAGCGCTGGTCGTACTGGAGGTCCTGCTGCGCAGCACCGTGTTCAGGAGGCTGCCATGAACGAGGCGCGGTTCGAAGCGGTGCAGTGGCTCTTTGCTCTGTGGGGTTTGCCGGTGGTGGGCCTGCTCTTCGTCTACGCTGCCTACCGCCGTCGGCGGGCGCTGGCGCAGTTTGCCGAGACCGGGTTGTTGCCGCGGCTGATCGGGTCGGTGAGTCAGGTTCGGCGGCGCTGGAAGGCGGTGCTGGTGTTGCTGGGGTGCGGGCTGATGATTGTCGCCTTGTCTCGGCCGCAGTGGAATCCGAAGCCCAAGACGGTGCAGCGGCAGGGCCGCGACGTGGTCTTCATCCTGGATGTCTCGCGCAGCATGTTGGCCGACGATCTCAGGCCCAACCGTCTCGAACGGGCCAAGCTGGCCATCAGCGATTGCATCGACGTGCTGGACGGGGACCGGGTCGGCCTCATCACCTTCGCCGGCACCGCGGTGGTGACCTGTCCGCTGACCATGGACTACGGCTTCTTCCGCATGATGCTCAATCAGGTCGACACTCACTCCGTCTCCCGTGGCGGCACCAAGATCGGCGATGCCATCCGCCGGGCGCTGGACGATGTCTTCGATAGCCGCGAACGGCGCTACAAGGACATCGTGCTGATCACCGACGGCGAGGACCACGACAGTTTCCCCGTCGAGGCGGCGCAGAAGGCGGGGGAGGTTGGCGTGCGCCTGATCGCGGTAGGTCTTGGCGACGAGGATGAAGGTCGGCCGATTCCGGTCACCGACGAACGTGGCAACCGTACCTTCCTGGAGTATCAGGGCAAGCGCGTGTTCAGCAAGCTGGACGGCGACTCGCTGCGGCAGATGGTCAATGCCACCCCGGGGGGCAAGTACCTGCCGGTGGCCACGGGCGCTATCAACCTCGATGCGGTATACATCAATCTGATCGGTGAGGCGGAGAAGCGCGAGCTGGAGTCCAAGACGATCAAGCGCTACGAAGAAAAGTACCAGATCTTCCTGGCCGGGGCGCTTCTGCTCCTGTGTGTGGAGACGGCGTTGTGCGAACGGCGGCGAGTCTCATGAAGACGTATCGGTGCCAGCGGGTTCTGCTGGGGGTGCTGCTGCTGGGCCTCGCCACGGCGGCTTTGGCGGAGTCCGCGCGCGGCCTGGTCCGGCGCGGCAATAAGGCCTATGAGGCAAAGCGTTACGACGAGGCTATGAAGGCTTACGAGCAGGCCGACGTCGAGAGCCCGGAGTCGCCGGTGGTAGCGTTCAACCAGGGTGCGGTGCATTACCGTGCCGAGGACTACGCCGCGGCGCGTGAGTCCTTCGAAAAGGCGGCGAAAGCGAGCCGCGATCCGGCCTTTGAGGCCAATTGTCGTTACAACGTCGGCGACACCTGGTTCAAAGAGGCCCGCCGGCAGATGGACAGCGATCTGAAGAAGGCGGTGGAGGCGTGCGAGCGTAGCGTTGACAACTATCAGGCGGCGCTGGCGCTGCAGCCGGAATTCGAGGCAGCCCGCCGCAATATCGAGATTGTCCGTCGCTTGTGGAAGTCCATCCTGGATGAGCAGAAGCGGCGTCAGGAGCAGCAGAAGGCCCAGCAGGAAGAGCAGCAGAAGTTCGCCGAACAGATGAAGCAGCTCATCGAGCGCCAGGAGAAGGCCGCCGGCCAGAGCACGGCGTTGGCCAAGCAGCAGGAGTCCGCGGGCGCCTCGCCGGCGGTCCAGGAGCAGTCGGCGGCCCAGGCGAAAGACCAGCGTCAGCTTGGCGAGGACACCCAGGCGGCGGCCGACAAGCTCGCGGAGATGCTCCGTCAGGCTCAACCGCCGCCGCCGGGCGGCGCCGCCGGTTCCCCGCCACCGGCGTCCCCCCCCAGCCAGCCGGCGCAGGAGCAGATGAACCAGGCCCGCCAACTCCAGGAGCAGGCGGCCGGAAAACTCGAGCAGACGCAACCCCAGCCGGCCAGCGCCGATCAGAAGCAGGCCGCGGAGGCCCTCCGCAAAGCCCTCGAGAGCCTGTCAAAACCGCAGGATGGCCAAGAGCAGAAGCAGGAAGGCCAGAAGCAGGACCAGAAGGGGCAGGAAGAGCAGAAAAAAGACGGCCAGAAGCAGGACCAGAAGGGGCAGGAAGGCCAGAAGCAAGAAGACCAGAAGCAGGACCAGAAGAAGCAAGAGGAACCGCAGGCGGCGCAGGAGGGCGGGAAGGAGCCGCAGGGGCAGGACCCGCAGCAGGCCCGGGCCCGTCTTGCCGACCAGGATGCCCGCAACATATTGGACGACGAGAAGCGTAATCGGGATCGGCGTACGGCCGCGGAACAACAAGGCGTGGCGCCAGTGGACAAGGATTGGTGAGCGCGTTGAGGGGTGTATCCGACAATCTGTGGGAGCGCGTGCGGGCCGGGGTCGCGGCCTGTGCTGCCTGGGCGGTGTTGTTGGCGCTGTCGGTGGCGGCGCAGGATCTGCTGCAGGTCCAGGTGGCGATCGAGTCGCAGGACGTGTTCGTCGGTCAACCCATCACCTTCCAGATCACGGTATCGGGGGCGGACGAGCCGCAGCCGCCGGACTTGGCTGCCGCAGCGCCGGACCTCAGCGTCCA
>CAILKC010000173.1 GCA_903834675.1 uncultured Victivallales bacterium
CAACCAGACGGTCAGCAACCTGACCACCATCCGCTGGTCCAGCCTTGACCAGAGTCCGGTGGACCGCTCCGGCTACAATACCGCCTCGGATGCGCGTACCGGCGGCAGTTTGGTTCCCGCCACCGGCGTCAATGCCGCCACCTTGAGCCAGGACACCCTCGACAATTACGCGGCCAGTTCCGGCACGGTCACCGTTACCTCCACCGTCCCCACTCTGACCAAGAGCATCGCCAGCTCTTCCGAGAGTCATACGGCCAATCCCTACGCCGCCCTGGGTGAAATCGTGCGATTCCGTCTGGTGGCGCAGTTGCCGGAAGGGACCTTCACCGACTTCATGCTGCAGGACAACCTCCCGGCCGGCCTGCGCTACCTCGACGACGGCAGCGCCCGCGTCGCCTTCGTCTCCACCGGCGGCGTCGGCATCGCCTCAACGGCGGTCGGCACCGCCCCGGCCCTTACCGGAACAACCGAACTGAACCTGAGCGGCAACAGTGGCAGCGTCTCCCTTGCCACTAGCGGACCGAATGGCCTCGCCATCGGTGGTAGTACCCCCTTCGATGCCACGGTATCCAACCTGCGGACCTCAGATGTCGATACCTACACCGACGGCACGGCCGTCCTCTTCCGCCTGGGCACCCTGGTCAACACGGATAGTGACGTCGACGCCGAGTACGTCGTCATCGAGTTCAACGCCCTCGTCTCCAACGACCGCGACGCCACGGCGACAGACGGCAGCGCCCAGCAGGCGGGCACCTCGCTCAGCAACACCTGCCAGGCCTCTATTCTGAGCAGCACCACCAACACCCAGGTCGGCGACGCCTCGCCTGCCGACGCGACCAACACCGTCGTCATCGTCGAACCCCAGATCAATAACCTGGCCAAGACCATTTCCACTGCTTCTCTGGACGCGGGCGATACCTTCAGCTACCAGATCAAGTTCTCGAACAACACCGCCCATCCGGCCCCATACGCGCCTGCCGTCCGGGTGGCGACTACCGCCGCACTGGCGTCGGGCGCCTTCAACGCCTCGGGTGGCGCCGGTTTAGCGGGTCAATTCACCAGTGCCCCGACCGCCATCGATGGGGTGACCCTGGCCGACCACGACCGCGTGTTGGTCAAGAATCAGGGTACACCGAGCCAGAACGGCATCTACAAGGTGGTGGATGCGGTCACCGGCACCTGGGACCGCGCTAGCGATTTCGACACGGCGGCGGAAATGACGCTGGGCTACCGTGCTTTCGTCTCGGCAGGCACCAGCAACGCCGGCAAGACCTACGCCCTCGACGCGGCCGTGGCCACCATCAATACCACGTCGTTGACGTTCTCCGTCGTCAGCGGGAATCCGGCGGTCAGCGCGGCCACCACAGGCAACCTTACCAATCTGGCCAGTGCCTCGACAACCATCGATGCAGTGACCTTCACCACGGTTGGTCAGCGTATTCTCCTGAAGGACCAGGCAACGGCCTCGCAGAACGGGATTTACACGGTCGCTTCCATCGGCGGCACCATGTCCCTGACGCGGGCGACCGACTTCGACGCCGCGGGCGAAGTTGTGCCTGGATACCAGGTCTATGTGAACGGCGGCACCAGCAACGATGGCAAGACGTTCGCCCTGGCGTTAGGTGCGGGTTCCGTGGTCACAGAAACCGAGCCAAACGATACGGAGGCTACTGCCACCGACCTGAGATACGCTTTCACGAACACCGGTGGCGGGACCTATACCGCCACGGCTACGGGGAGCGTGGCCGCAAACAACGATGATTACTTCCGCATCAGCGCCGGACCGAATGATAGTCTAACCATCACGATGCAGCAGAATGGCAGTTCAGTTGATCCCTACATCCGACTCCTAAATAACGTCAATGGCGGCGAGGTGCAGGCCTATGACGATAACGGTGGCGGCGGCCTGAATGCCCTGCTGGTCTATCCGCTCCCCGGTGGCGTCTACGCGGGCGATTACTACGTCAATGCGAGGGGCTCCAACGCAGGTACCACGGGGGCCTACGTCTTGACCATAGTCCGCACCACCTCGACGCCGCCCCCGCCGGTGAACTGGACGCCTGTCCCTCAGACGACCGCCTTCGATCTCGTACTCACCGACGCGCTCCCGACCAACGTGCTGTTCAGCAGTATTACCGTCACCACGCCCAGCGGTACCGACACGACCTCC
>CAILKC010000174.1 GCA_903834675.1 uncultured Victivallales bacterium
GGGGGGACTCGGACACTGCGTCCCCCCTCGTCTATCGACCCACCACGGCGGGCAGGCCCTCGACCCTCTGCGGTTCTCAGACAAGCGAACCCCTACGGAGCTGAATTGCGCCCTCGGGAAAGAAGACTGTTAGGTATTCAGGCTGTAGACTGTTAGGTTCTGCATCATGGCATTTCGCCTTTTCCACGCCGTCCATGAGGTGCTGCAATTCCTTGATTACCAACACTCCATTGGATCGTTGTGCTCAGATTTCATTCATCCGAGATTCCTGTCACGCACCCTTCCCCGCGGGCCGCGTAAGAAACCTGTTCGCGGTGCCTATATTTGGGTGACTGGAGCCGCAACGGAGAGCACGGACCCGGCGCGGCACGACAACGGAGACGGCTCCAGCCTGACGGAGAGTCGACGGGGCCAGCGAAACGGCTCAGCAACGAAAGAGGAGAGCGCGATCATGGTGACCAGAGAGAGTTTGCGGCTCGGAACGGCGGCACGGGTAGTGGCCCTGGCTGGAGTGGTGTCCCTGACGGGCTGCATCGGCATGAAATCGGGCGGGGGGCCGTTGCCCACCGAGAGGGCGATGCAGGCGTATGGTCGGCAGATGGGCACTGTGTCGGCGGCAGAGAAAGAGCGTTTCGAGCGCATCGAGGCCAAGCTCAAGGCAAAGCCGGGAAGGCCATTGCCGTGCCTCCGGTTCGCCCTGGCGGGCGCCCCGCGGCTCGAGAGCCAGATGGCTGCCAAGGGCGGGTTCGCGGCGATCCTCTCCTGCGGGTTCTGGAACGCGAAAGCCCGGTATGCTGACCGAATAAGCGTCGCCTCTGACTCCGTGACTCTCTACACCCGAGAGAACATCTGCATACCCGGTTACCCGTTTGTCTGGCCGCTGTGGATGGCCGGATCCGAGACCTACCTGGCCGACTCGGGGAAGCAGGTAGGAGACGTGTCCTTCTGCGGCCTTGGGCTCGGCGGCGTCCTCGGCGGGCACTCGAAGGCCATCGCCCCGGCGTACGACAAACAGAGCGCGGTGACCCAGATCCGCGAAGCCAAACAGTTCAACGTCGTCAAGATGAACTGGCTGGCCGCAGGAATCCTTGGCTGTGGCCGGGCAAACGACACCTACTACGGCCAAATCCTCTGGATCGCGTTCCCGCTGGGCCATGCCGAGTAGCTTGACCTGGGACCCCAAGGAGTAGGGCGCTGCACTCAAGCGGATCCTGTTGTGAGTGAAGAGTGGTGAGTCTGCGGTACGGTTTGGTTTGACGAGGAACGGATCCGATACCAAGACTACCATTCAGAGCCACCCTACCGGTTTTCTCGACCTGTGCAATAAGGATGGGCCGAGGTATTCAGCCCCAAAGGGGCGTTGTATACCAGCCCAGGGCAGCGCCCAGGGTACCCGTCCACAGCGCGGATTGAGCCCCCAAGGGGCGGCCCATGCGACCTCGGCGCGAAGGTAGAGCAGATAGCTCGTCCCTACAGGGCTCAAACCCATAACCGTCCTTTTCCCAGGGCGTTGCCCCAGAGGCGCTAACATAGAACCGCTTACGACCCCAAAGGGTGAGAAAGCGGCGTCAAGCCACCGACAGTCCAAAGCCTGCCTGGCTGCGCCAAGACAGGCGGTATCATACTGCACCCCAACAACGTGGGGTGCTTTGGAGTAGTGTGCCGTTTTCCGTGAGGGAGGGTGAGCCAAATGGAGCCAAGAGTGAAGCAACCGTTCCTGGCCCTATGTTGCGGACTGGTGTTGGCGGGTGTTGCTCAAGCGAGTTCGTTACGCCGACTCGACGCGGGCTGGCGGATGGTGGCAGACTCGGGGTGGCCGGGAACCGCGACCGCGATTTCGCGCCCAGGCTTCGATGCTTCGGGCTGGTACGTGGCCACGGTACCCGGGACTGTGCTGGCGACCCTGGTGTCGCAGGGGGTCTATCCCGACCCGTTGTTTGGGGATAACATCGCGGCCATTCCGGATCTCGCTGGCGAGAACCGGCGCTACTGGTACCGCACGGAGTTTGAGCTGGGCCCTGAGGATCAGGGGCGACGGGTCTGGCTTACCCTCCACGGGATCAACTACCGAGCCGACGTCTGGGTCAACGGACAGCTGGTCGGCAGCCTGGCGGGCGCGTTCAAGAGGGGAGTCTTCGACATCACCGGTCAGGCGGCAGCCCCCGGGGGCAATGCGCTGGCCGTGCTTATCCATCCAAACGATTCCCCCGGCACGGTCCACTACCGTACCCTCAGCCAAGGCACGTCGAACGGCGGCGCCATCACGCGGGACGGTCCGACCTTCATCTGTACCATTGGCTGGGACTGGATTCCCACCATCCCGGATCGGTGCATGGGAATCTGGCGTGAGGTCACCGTGCAGACCACCGGTCCGGTCGTCCTGCGCGATCCGTTTGTGACCACGGACCTGCCCCTTCCGGACACCACCTTGGCGGACGTCGCCGTGTCGGTCGACGTCGAGAACGCCACAGCCGAACCCCAAAGCGGATCCCTGTGCGGCCGGATAGGTGAGGTCGAGTTCCAGCAGGTGGTGGCCTTGGGGCCTGCCGAGCGAAGACGGGTAACCCTCTCTCCGGAGTGCTGTCCCCAGTTGCGGCTGGCGAATCCGCGTCTGTGGTGGCCCAATGGGTACGGCACCCCCGAGCTCTACACCCTCGACCTGCAGTTCATCGCGGAGGATGGGGTGGTGTCAGACACCACGACAACGCGCTTCGGCGTGCGCGAGTTCAGCTATGATTTTGCCCCTGAACTGGTCGTCAGCGTCAACGGCTACCGAGTCTTCTGCCGCGGCGGCAACTGGGGCTTTGCCGAAGCGCTGAACCGGAACAGCCTGGAACGCTACCGCAATCTGATCCGGCTCCACCGGGATGCCAACCTGAACATGATCCGCAACTGGATTGGGATGACCGACTGCCCGGAGTTCTACGACCTCTGTGATGAGAACGGCATCATGGTGTGGGATGAGTTCTGGCTGGCCAATCCTTATGACGGACGCGAGCCGACCGACCCGCAACTGTTCCTGGACAACGCGGCAGACAAGATCCGGCGCAACCGCAATCATCCGTCGATCGCCCTCTGGTGCGCCCGCAATGAGGGGCTGCCACCGCCACTTCTTGACGAAGGGTTGCGCCAGCTTGTCCGTGACTTGGACGGGACCCGGCGCTACCAGAGGTCCTCCAGCAGCGACGGCGTCCACGGCGGCGGGCCTTGGATGTACCAGCCTCCCGAGTCCTACCTGTGGGGCTGGGGCTGGGCCCACGGCTTCACCACGGAGATCGGCCTGCCGTGCGTTCCCTCGGCCGATACCATGCGTCAGATGATGCCGGCCGCGGACCTCTGGCCGATCAGCGAGATGTGGGCCTGGCATGACTACGCAGCCGGTAACGGCCGCCCCAGCGACTACACCGACGCCGTGAACATGCGGTACGGTACGGCCACAGGTCTCGACGACTTCTGCCGCAAGGCACAGTTGCTGAACTTGGAGTCTCACCGGGCCATCTTCGAATCCTGGAACCAGCGTATGTGGGCCCCGGACGAGGGTGCCAGTGGGGTGCTACTGTGGGCGACTAATCCGTGCTGGCCCAGCACGGTCTGGCAGCTCTATGACTACTACCTGGAACCCACGGGGGCATACTTTGGCGTCAAATCGGCCTGCGAGCCCGTCCACGTGCAGATGAGCCTGGTCGACGGCATGGTGAGTGTGATCAACACCACCCTGCAGGATCTGCCCGGGCTCGTGGTGACGGCGCGGGTGTTCCATCTGGACGGCAGCGAGGAAGGGGCGGCCAGCATGGGCCGCGCCGACGTGGCCGCCCCGGCGAACTTGGTGACGCCCTGCTTCCAGTTGGTCTTACCCTCCACACTCGTCGACGTGTACTTCGTGAAACTGGTGGCGCGCGACAGCGGAGGGCAACTCGTGTCCGAGAACTTCTACTGGCGCTCCGGGTCGGACCCCGATTTCACGAGTCTCAGCCAGCTCCCGGCGGTCGAGTTCGGCGTGCAGACCGAGGTCACGGTGGTGCCCTCGGCGGCAGGGGACGTCGGCCGGGTTTCGGTCGTTCTAACCAACCCCACCGCCAACGTCGTCATCGCCGCGCGGCTGAAGCTCACCGCGCAGCGGAGCGGTCTGCGCGTCCTGCCGGTGTTCTGGTCGGACAACTACGTTTCGTTCCTTCCCGGCGAAACGCGTACCGTATCGGCCGAGTTCGACCCGGCGCGGTTGGCGGGAGACCTGCCGGTGTTGGGCCTCGAGGGCTGGAACGTGACGCCCCTCGGCCGGGGTCTGCTCTGGCCCGACCCACCGGCCGCCGTAGTCATGGACGAGAACGCCTCGCCGAGGCCCTTCAGTCTGACGCTCAACGCGACCGTCGCGGACAACCGCGTGCTGACCTGGAGCATCGCCACCCAGGCCAGCCACGGGACCGCCACCGCGGCTGGGACCGGCGCCAGCACAGCCATCGGCTACACGCCGAGGGCCGACTGGAGCGGCCATGACAGCTTCGTCGTGCAGGTCAGCGACGGGCGAGGCGACAGCGCGACCGTTGCGGTGCAGGTCACGGTCAACCGAGCGCACAATGCGTTGCCGACCATCGCCGGACCCGCTTTGCAGACCGTGGTCATGGACGAGGATTCCTCCCCAACGGCGTTCCATCTGGACCTGCAGGCGACCGACGCGGATAACGACACGCTGACGTGGAGCATTCTGCACCGAGCGGCCAAGGGCAGTGCCACTGCCAGGGGGTATGGCGACCGCGCGTCTATCGGCTACACGCCGCTGGGGAACTACGCTGGCCGGGACTGCTTTGTGGTGCAGGTTGCGGACGGGCATGGTGGTGCGGACTCGACGGTGGTCAACGTGACGGTCAATCCGGTCAATGACCCGCCGACGGGGGCCGCAGGCTGCACGGTGACGGTGCGGCAAGGCGGGACCTACACGTATGCGGCGTCTGACTTCGGGTTCACGGACCCGTACGACAACCCGGCGAACGCGCTTCTGGCAGTGAAGGTGACCACGCTGCCGCTGGCCGGGATACTGGCGGACAACGGGGTGAGGGTGACGGCAGGGCAGTTCGTGGCGCTGGGGGACATTGCGGACAACAGACTGACGTTCACGCCGACCGCGACGGCGAGCGGAGCGCCGTACGCTAGCTTCATGTTCCAGGTTCAGGACGATGGCGGGACCGCGAACGGCGGTCTGGACCTGGATCCCACGCCGAAGAAGATGACGATCAATGTGGCGCCGGTAACCGTGGCCGCGGAGCGTGCTCTGTGGGATCTTACTGGGCTCTATGGGGCGACACTTGCGACGACACGTGGCGACGCCCTGCTGAAGCTGGACCTGGTGCATGGCACCAGGGGCACCCTGACCGGCACGTCCACGCTGCAGGTCCCCACCGGCAAGACCATGGTGCCGGTGCCCATGGTGGTCAGGGGCGCCGCCAGGGGCGGTGGCGGCGCCTTGGCGGTAACCCTGGAGATGCGGGGCGCCAATGCTGCCAACCAGGTGAACGCATCGCTCTCGTTCCGGCTGACCCTGGACGCCGCGGCGCGGCAACTCGCCGGTCCGGTCACCGGCCGCATCAGGGTCGGGGACGCGATCACGCCGCTGGACGACTCCGTGGCCTTGGACATCCGTGGAGGCATGGACGGTTCTTGGACGCTGCAGTTTGGTTTTCACGAGACAGGCCGAACCGTCACGGGCACCGCGGAGCTGATGCTCTCCAACGACGTGAAGCACAGCTTCGTCGTTCGCGGCAGGACCGGCGCCAACCACACTGTCGCGCTGACTCTGGCCGGCGATCCGGCCAACCCGGCCTCGAAGGCTATCAGTATCCGGACCACCCTGACCCCGCTCGAAGGCGGCGGGGCTCGGCTGGAGAGCTTCTCGGGCAAGGGCTATGGGCAAGTGATCAGGTGGTAGGACGGTGTAGATCGCGCAAGTTCCCGGTCCCCACCTCCACCCCAACGACGTGGGGTGCTTTGGAGTGCGGTGGCTCGACACCGCTTTCGGAGGGCGAAAAGCGACCGAGTTTCGTTATCTTAGCGCCCATGGGGTGCTGCCCTGGGCGCCCACTACGCCCCTTTGGGGCTGACTACCTCACCGACGCAGTCCCCGGTGCGTTTCCCGGCGTGGTCAACCAGGCCGCGCTCGAACCGGCGATCGCACTCCTACTTCGCCAGCACTCCCTTCATCCAGCCGTAGATGCTGTCGGCCAACTGGCGGTAGCCGCTGGCCGCGGGGTGGACATCATTGATCTGGCGCACGATCTTCGCGCCGGGGCCCTCGGCTCGGGCATTGGCCGGGACCTCGGCGACCGGGTAGTTGTGCATGCAGTCCAGGTTCACATAGGCGGGCACCAGGAAGAGGTTCTCCGCTTGCCGGTTCCCATACCTCTCGATAACACGCTCCATGACTCGGTGCTGGTTCTTTCTGTATTGCCAACGAGTCTGACCGCAGCCCACGATGGCGCCCGACGCATCCTGAGTGGCCGCCGGAGGCAGCAATGAAACGATACCAATCTTCGTGTCCGGGCAGACGCGATGGAACTCGGCCACCAGGATGTCCATGTGCTTGAGGAAGTCGTCGACACTGGCCTCGAGGTTGCCGTCCTTGGCGCCGTAGTTATCGTTGCACCCCAGCAGGATCGTGATGAAGTCGGGGCCTTTGCCGTCGCTCTGGGCGAGGCAGTACTTCCGGAAGTCCAACCCGGGCTTGCCGTTTTCCTCGAAGATGAAGGGGCTGCGGCCGCGTCGGCCTTCCTTGGTGATGGGGTCTGGTCCCCATAAAGTTGCAAAGGTGGAGGCGCGCCAGCCGCCGTAGCCCTCATTCCGCACGCCAGGCCGATCCTGGAAGGGCGCGCAGTTGCCGATGAGGGTGAGCTTCGGGTTACCGGGTGGCTCCATGAGTCTGACGATCTCTTCGGTGTACGTCATGGCCCCGGTCAGACTGTCGCCCACGATAAGCGCGGTGATCTGCCTGCCAGCACCCGCATCGGCGGGGTAGACGTGGATGACCGTCTTGCCCTCGGCAAGAAGTACCCCGTCCAGGTCCTCGACTTTCACTGCGAGAGGATGCTCGCCGACGTCCTCGGGCTTTGGGGTCCAGGTGAACCGATCATGCTGCTGGGCCCCCTTGGGGCAATCCACCTCGAAAAGCAGCAAGTCAGAACGCGGGTAGAGAATGATGTTATCGAAGTACAGGTTGACCTCACGGCCGGGGACCGCCGGGATCTCCGTCGGCAGGACCAACCGGAGGTTGGGGGCTCGGGGCGCCGGTTGGCCATGCACGGCGCCGCAGAGGGTGATGAGCCAGAGCGAGCTCGGTACACGCATGGCAGGTCTCCAGGTTGTACGGGCCTGATTCTGTGACGGCATTCGTCGTCACTCTCTCCAAACGGGCAGAATTGACCGCAGCCCCTCAACGCCCACGGAATCATTGGGGAGGGTCGCGGGGAGCGTCGGCGCGTCTTCTCCGGCCAGGGCGGTCCCCGGACGGTCACGGTGCAGATCCTCCTGCCGCATCGCGGCGAGCACCTCAAGGTTGCCTTCGTTCCTACTGGTCGCGGGAGAGGGTCATCACCACTTGATCAGAAGGTCGAGCTTGACGTCGTTTTCGGGCCGTTTTCTGAGGACGAAATCCCAGATTGGAAGGTCTGTGGGTTCCTTGACAGATTGGCAGATGGCTGCGGTGAAGTCCAGCCACGCGGTCTGCGCGAGAGCGACGTCGGAGTTGCCGAAGGGCTGAACGGCCGAGAGGATGATCTTCCCTTTGCCGTAAGGTCTCTCAATGATGGCCGGGCTATCATCGTCAGCATAGGTTGCCAGGATTTTGGCGTCGGCTGGAAGCTGCCCGAAACTGAAAGCCTGGAACTTGCCGTCGTCGGGGCCGGGGAGGTTGGTAATCTTGAAGATGGGGAGGTCCTTCCCGAGGTACCTGAGGGTTGGTTTCTGGATAGTTCTTGGGGTAAGCTCGGCGCCGAAGAGGGCGGCTCTCTCGGGGACGGCGCTGCCGTCGAGATTGAACCTGAAGAGTTCGGGGTCGAAGGAAACGATGGTCCCGCCGCCCTTTAGGAAGTCGACCATTTTGGCGGTGGTTTCCGGGTCGGTGAACTTCATGCGTGGGATATGGACGACCCTGTAGTCGGCGAGGCGATGCACTCCCATGGCGAGGCCGGTAGGGCTGATGAAACGGAACCAGGCTTTGTTCTGCTCGCCAAGGAGCGTGTAGAGTGAATAGGCCGGGTGGAGCACATTGTCCCCGAGACCCCAGCGGTCATAGTCAGAATGCAGGATGGCAGTGGAGGTCTTATTGGGGACCACAATCTTCCTGAGGGTCTTGAGCTGTTTGTTGATGGCGAGGACCTCGAGGTTGCCATCCCACATATTCATGAGCGTATCCGGGTCTTCGACGTACCAGTACAGCATCTGGGCGCCGACCTTGATGCACTGCGAGGCCCACTCGCGGATCTCGGCCGGTTCCGGTCTGCCACCGTGGTAGATGAAGTTCTGTGGTGTGACGCAGAGCTTCGACTGGCAGGCGAGGTCGCCGAGCATCTTGGCGCTGAAGCCGGGGTGGAAAAGGGCGCGGCTCCGTCCGTAGTTCCCTGCCGTACTGGTCGGATACGGGTCGCAACTGATCCAGTCCGAGTATGGCGTGAGAAGCGCGACATCGGTCGGGCAGACCCCGGAAACCGTGTTCCGGTCCATGCTCTTGAAATCGACGCCCGGGAAGACCTCCTTGACTTTGGCGTGAACCTCCCGGCAGAAACGCGAGAAGTTCCCGTTCCACCATCTCCAGAAGGCAATTCGCTCAAATTCCAGGTTGGGCGTGGGCTCGCCGAATGGGTCATAGAGCCCGAACTTGCCGAAACCGGTAGTGGCTCTGATGTCGGCCTCGGCATCGTTAAGGGCGGCGGCGAGACTGCTGTTCCTGGTACGACTGAAGATGTTCCCGACAGCGTTGGTGGGTTCGTCGATACCGAAGACCAGTCCGACGGTGTCGAGGTAGTCTTTGTAGTAGTACTTGGTCGCGAGGTCGGCGAGCCCCTTGACGACGTACTCGCGGTAGGCGTCACAGGCGGGGTCGACTTCAGTTTCGCCGTGGTAGTACTTCGCACCGTGCTGGATGGCTCCCCGGCTGACGGCGCTGTTGAAAAGGACGTAGGGGAATCGTGTGCCGAACGTCTGCTTGTACTCGCGCATCTTGTCCCAGCCGCCAAAGATCGAGCTGTTGGCCCAGGGCAGAGGCGGCCCCATCATGCCCGCTTCGCCGCGGGCATGGAGAAGTGTCGTCTGCCATTCCTGCTCTTCCTCCTTGGAATAGAGTTTACGGATCTTCTCCGGAAACGTGCTGATGAAAGCCGCGCCCCAGGTTCCGGTCCGGTAGTTTCCCGGCTCATTGCCGAGCAGCGCTTCAAACTGCGGGTTAGGACGGCTGATGAGATAGGAAGCGCGGTCGATCCGTCGAGTCCTTTCTACCTTGCCACTCTGGAAATCGAGGCAGGCGTACTTGTCGACCGCGTGGAAACTTCCATCAAAGGCGTTCCATTGGCTGTTCTCGCCGCCGGCCTTGTTCTCTCGTCCGGCATTGAGCCCGATGGGGTTCTGAGGGATCCCGTCGAAGCCGAGGGTTTTCCAGGGGATACTGAAGGCTGCCTGCCAGGAATCCGCGTCACGGAAGTTCCTGACGGTCCACGCTCCGTTCCATTCGCCGAAAACCTTCCATGGGTTTCCCGGCATGTCCTGCCTGACTTCGGCGTCGAAGCGGCTGCCGTTGGGGTTGGTGGCAAATTGCCAGGCCAGGTTTCTGACCGGCGCCGAGAGGAACAGCTCAAGGCAGTCGTCAGAGAAGATGCCGGCGTCGATTTTCAGGTCACTGACTTTGGCACACAGCGTATTCGGGTCGGTGAGTCTGGCGATGTAGCCGACATACAGGTTGTTGTCGTCATAGGTGAGCTTGAGGTCAGTCTGTTCGCCCGCGACGTCAGCAGTAACGCAGACGTAGAACCCTTCGAGGTCAGCGACGCCGGCCCATTGAGCTGGGGGAATCTCAGTGGAGAAACCCTCTGGTGCCTTGGCGATGGCGACCGTATCAGCGACGAACGTGACGGTGACCGACTTGAAGGCCATTTCGTAGGAGTTGGCCCTGGCTGAGATGGCACTTTGCATGACGGCAGTTCCTGGCGGGACCGTGATCAGGGCTTCCGCTGTGGTCCATTCCGTGGAGGTCGGGAAGTTGACGGTTTTCATGCCGTTGCCACCGTTGGGACCGCCCTCCTTGTTGAAGCTCGCGGACATCTGCGGATTGGCGGCGGGGGTGGTCTTGTATGTCAGGGCGTACTTGATGGCTCTGGCCGAGGCGGGGAGGTTCACATAGAAGTAGCCGCAGATGCCTTCCAGCTCGGGCGTCTTCTTGATCAGGTACCCGTCGGCATTCTTGACCAGATTGGCCGCCACCGTGCTTGGAAATGGGCTCGCAACGTGCTTGTTGCTGAAGTCGAACGTGAGGGCTTCGCCAGCAGCGGTCATGCACAGTGGAAGGATCAGGGCGAGGGCGAGGAGGAGTCTTGGCATGTGAGGGACCTTTCGACGGTTCCGGTCGTATCCCGACACGACCCGCTTCCGTAGTGTCTTCAGGTTCCGGGATCCAACCAAGTGTCTTGTCCGGCTGTAGGTTGACACCTGCGTAATGTAACCTGCACCGGTGCCGCCGCCGCCGCGGCGCTCTGGGCGGCCTTTCCCGGCCAGTGCCTCGCAGCTGGAGTCGGAGCCAGGTTGAGCTTCTGAATGCAGACGACAGGAATGGGCAGAGGGCGAGGCCCCATGGGCCCGGCACACTCCGAGCACGCTGTCGCTGCTCGGGAGCCGAATCCCACGCCCTTTCTGTTGGCGGGAACCCGAGCGCTTGCCGTCCAGGCCTCGGCTTGACAGCCCCAGGCTATGGTCATAACAGAGACGGAACGGGACCCGTGGGCACGGGAGCCGGGCAGGGGCGAGGTCCGTGCGGTTGCGGCCAACGGCACGGTGCCCCGGGGCGCTGGGTCGCTCGCGCGAGGCGGACGGCAAGGGCTGGCCCAGGGGGGGCCCCGCGCCCAGCCAGCCCCAGGAGGCGCCGGGTAGCGGCACCGCCAAGGGGGAACGGCAAACATGAAGATCGCCATTCCCGTCGCCGCAGATCAGGGCCTCGAAAGCCCCGTGTACGGACACTTCGGCTCCGCACCTGTCTTCGTGCTTGTGGACTCAGAAACGATGGCCGTCGCAGCGCTGGGCAATAGGGACCGTGCCCACGTCCACGGGGCGTGCAACCCGATGAGGGCGCTGGCAGACTCAAGCCCGGACGCGGTCATTGTCGGAGGCATTGGCGCTGGTGCTTTGCAGGGGTTGCGGGCGGCCGGTATCAAGGTGTACTCTGCTCCCGGAGGCACGGTCGCTGAGGCCGTGCGTCAGCTCAAGACCGGCCAACTGACCGAGATGGATGAGCGCGCCGCCTGCGCCGGCCACTCTGGTGGACATGCGTGTCACTGAGACGGCATGGCCCCGACGGCCCCCTCGACCGCGCTTGTGATCAGGAGTTGCCAGAGCGAGGAAAGCGAGGGCATGGACATGGCGACGAAGAGGATACACATAGGAGGCTCTTGCCGAACCCCGCGTCTGGCCCTGGAGCCCGCGATCTGCCAGTGCGTACACGCAGACAGGTGCCATCGCCCGTTCCGGGCGGGTTCGCGGTACCCGCCGTCTGCAAGACCCCCATGTACGGCGGAAGCCCCGGCAGTGCCGGTGCGGACCGCCGACTCCAGGCGAGAGGCTGGTGAGCCGAGGGTTCTGCAAGAGCCTCATAGTAGTGAGCGCTCATGGTCAACCGCGCCCCTGCAGCGGCGATAAGGCACCCGCGGGGAGAACCGGGCGGGGGCGAGCGCTGGGCCGCGGGCATGCTCCCGCGCTGGGCCGGAAAGTGCGGTGCTGGGCATGGAATGCGGGGAAACGCGCGGTATGGTTGGGGTCGGCTGGCGCCCCGTCGGTCGCGGCTGGAGAACGTGAGGCGCGACGCCCGGAGGAACGTGCGTGTCGACCGCGTCAAATATGCCCAGCGCCTCGGCAGAGGGCTCCGTCGAGGCGCGCGGTGCCGAGATCGAGCAGCTCTTGGCGCGCGGCAAGGTTCGCCGTGCGGTGGACCTCGCCAAGGATTTGCACAAGTCCCGCGGCAGTCCCGAGTCCGAGGCGCTGCTGGTGCGCGCCTACCGGACCCGCGTCGAGGAGATGCTGCGCCAGGGCTTGACGAAGGACGCGCAGGCCCTCCTCGCCCTGGTGCGCGAACGCTATCCGGCCAGCTTCTCCGCCTGTACCGACGTCCAGGAGCGCCTGGCGTTGCGCTCTGGGAAGGGGCTGGACGGGCTGGCGCGCCTGTCTGCCGCCGATCTCACCGACGAGGAGCGCGAACGCCTCGAGAGCCTCGTCCGGCGCAGCGTCGCCGACCCGCGCCAGGTAGCGGACTTCCCGGCCTTGCCGGCGACGCATCCGCTGCGGCTCGAAGCGGCGGCCATTGTCCGCGCCCTCTCGGCCGCGACCTCGCGAGCGGTGACGGAGGCCGAGCTGGCGCTGCCCGAAGTATCGCGGCACAGCCCTTTCGCCTCGTGGAAGCTCTTCGTCCGGGCCGTGGCACGCTTCTACCAGCGGCAGGACGAGGAATGCCGCAAGTGCCTGGCGGCCCTGGCCTCCGATGCGATCCCGGCGCGTCTGGCGCCGCTGCTGCATGGTCTCCTTGACGGCAAGAAACCGCCCGCGCCAGCCGGGCAGATGGCGCTGGCCGCGGCCATTGCCGGCGATACGCCGCGGCTGCGCCAGACGCTCGCAGATCTCGATCGGGCCTTCCGCTCCGGTCGCACCAAGGCCGTCCTCGCGGCCATCGCCACGGCGGTGCAGGAGTGCCGACGGCAGCGGCCGGAGCTGCTCGACCGGCTGCGCCAGCACATCTCGGCCTCGGCCTTGGCCGTCGGGATCGAGGCCGAACCGGTGCGGCGGGCCTTGGGCGCGAGTTCGATCAAGGACGCCTATTTCTGGCGTCTCTTTGCGCGCGTTTGTGAGAAACAGGCCGAGAACCAGGACGTCGCCGCGCTTTTCAACGCCTGCGCGGCCTGGGAGGAGTTCCGCCGTCACGCGGTGCACCAAGGCTGGTTTGCGCCGGGCGGGCCGGAAGAGGCGGCGGTGTACCTGCACCTGATCGATATCCTTGCGACTCTGCCCTGGGAGGACTTCGCTGAGGGGCGCGGGGACTTCGTCTACTCGTTCCGCCGCCAGGGCGGCATGGCTACGTACTACCGCGCCGAGACCGAACAGCCAGCCGCGGTCATGGCCTGCGCGCCGCCCGCGCCCCCGGAGACCTACTTCCTCTATCCCGAGCTGCTCTTCGAGCGGGCTTGCCGGGCGACCCCGACGCCGGACCTTTTCCGGCGCTGGCTGGACTGGACCCAGGACCACGAGCTGGGGCCACGCGCCGCGGACGAGGTAGCGACCGCCTGGCACGCGGCCTGTCCCGCCGAGCCGCGACCCCTCCTGGTCCTGGCAGAGAACGCCGAGGCGCGCAACGCCCTCGGCAAAGCGCTGAAGTTCCTGAAGGCCGCCGAGGCCTTGGACGGGATGAACGTCGAGGTCCGCCGGGCGCGCCCGCGACTGCTGCTGGCCACGGCTTTGCGTCACCTGCGCAAGCGGCAGCAGCACCTGGTGGGTAAGGACGTCGCGGAACTGGCCGCGCTGCCCCAGATGGGCGAGGGTGACCGGCCCGTGCTGACCGAAGCCGTGCGCTGGGTCGCGGGGGCCATGGCGGCGCCTCCCGCCGACGCCGATTGGGCGATGCAGGGGCTGGTGGCTGCCGCGGGTGACCGACAGACCGCCATCTACGCAGCACACCTGATCGCCTATGAGGGCGAGGCCCACGCCCTGGTCAGCGCTCTCCTGGCCCGTCTGCAGCGACCGGATCTGGAGTCCGTCGCCTTCCTGCGCGCCGCGGCTCGCGTGCGGACCCTGTGGGCGGAGATGCACCTGGGCTTCAGCATGCCCAACGCCTGGGTGGCGGCCCTGCCGGCTGCGGTTCAGCATGCCGATGCGAACCTGACCGAGACGCAGTTGCGCAGCCTGGCGGCGTTCATGGTGAGTTGCCGCAGTGCCGACACTGGCGCCGCCAGCTCGGTGGCGATGGCCCCCCTGGCGTACCACCTGGCGGGTCTCGGCCTGCGGCGGCCCGACGCCGACCACGCCCAGTTCCTGCTCCTGCGTGGCCAGAGTCTGCTGATCGAGGACGCCAGGGCGCCGGAACGGGGCCTTGATTGCCTGCGGGCCGCCCGTGTCCTGGCGGCGCGCCGCCGGGATATGGCCCTGGTCGAGGCGGCGTGGGACACGGAGCGGCGCTACCGCTATCTGGTCAGCGCGCCGTACGACTCGTGGGACGACGCGAGCGACCATCTGAACTTGCTGAGCACCGAGGAGATCCAGCGTGTGCTCACCGCCGAGCGCAACGACCAGGTGTTTCCGCTGCCCCAGCCCCAGCGGCACGCCGCCGCCGCGAAACCCCGCGGCCGGCTGCCGCGCGCGACCGCGGCGGACCGGCAACAGGGCTTCCTGCCTGGCCTCGGCTTCCCCGATCTCGCCGCGGGTGACCTTGCCGAAGTGGACGCCGACGACGAGGCGGCGGCATGGGCGGACGATCAGCCCCTGTCGTTCCTTGACGACGACGATTTCGACGACGGTCCCGACGACGATGGCGATCTCCAAGGTCTGGCCGATGCCCTGCCGCCGGAGATGGCAGAGATCATGGAGAAACTGATCGCCAAGTACGGCGAGAAGGCATTCCAGATGCTCATGACGCCTGATGCGCTCGCCCGCAAGGAGCCGAAGTTGTTCCAGGAACTCCTCCAGATCGTAGAGGAGAACGACCTCGGCCCGGGCGGCTTCCTGCCGCCAGAGCCCCGGCGCCGCAGGAGGAAGTGAAGCCATGGAGAAGCACCCGCCGAAAGTGGACCCGTGGTTGGTGCTGGGTATCGGCCTGGACGCCGGGGACGCGCAGATCCGGGCCGCGTACCTGGCCGGGGTCAAGCGCCACCCGCCGGATCGGGATCCCGACGCATTCGAGCGTGTTCGTGACGCCTACGAGTCCATTCGCGAGCCCAGTCGGCGCATCTCGCTGATGCTCCTGCAAGTCGATCCGACGGCCCCCTTCGTCTCCCTGCTCGACGGGGAGCCGCCGCCGCGCCGGTTTGCCGGGATGCAGGCTTGGCTCGACGCCCTGAAGGAGGCCTGACCGTGTCCGATCCCGTTCCCGAAGGCCCTGCTTGCCAACCCGGCGCGGCGCCTGCGCCTGACGCCGCCGGGGCTGAGACCGCCGCCCCCAGCGCTCGCGCCGAGGGCCGCGCCCGCCTCCTGGCGCAGTTCGAGGCGTGGCTCGACGAAACGCTGGCAGACGAGCCGTTGCCCCCGGGCCTCGATGCGAGTGTGGTGGGCGAGTTCCTGGCCCTGGTGGATGCCCCGGAGAGCACCGACCCACCGGTCGGCTGTTCCCTCTACGACCTCTGGACCGCCATGACGGCCTTGACCCAGGAGGTGAAGATCCAAGGGCGGACGTTTCGGCAGCTTGCCGAGGCCGTCGGGCCGGTCGCGGAGTTGAATCAGACCGTCCATGCCGCCCTCGCGGCCCACGACCAGGCCCTGACGGCCGCCACCCGGCTGGCCGACGGTCTGAATGCCCTGCGGAACGAGCGGCAGCGCGAGGCCATCCGCGAGGCCGAGCGCCGCGCTGCCAAGACGGCCCTGGAGGCGCTGCTGGACGCCCGCGACCGGCTCAAGCGCGGCCTGGCGACGGCGCAGGCCGCGGGAACGGTGCGCCTCGGTCGCTGGCAGGCCCTCGTGGCCCCGGGTGCCCGGCGCGCGGCTGAGGCTGCCGCGGCCCTGCGCCAGGGCTACGAGCTGGCGCTGGCACGGCTGGATGAGGGCTTGCTTGAACAGGGGATTCGCGAGATCGCCGCCGCCGGGGCGGCCTTCGACCCGCAACGGATGCGCGCCGCCGAGGCGGTGGTGAGCACGACCGCGGTCGACGGGACAGTCCTGGACGTGCTGAGGAGCGGTTATGAGTCGGACAGCGAAGTGGTCCGGGTGGCCGAGGTGCGCGTCGCCCGTCGGCGGTGAACCCCGACCGGACGAGCGCGCGGACGGTTCGGCGATAAGTACAGGATGTGGTTGCGCTGGGCGCCACAGGAAGGACGTTTTATGAGTCAGGACATCGTGGTGGGCATTGACTTGGGGACGACCAACTCCGAGGTGGCGGCGTATGTCGATGGCCGGGTGCGCGTGCTCGGCCCAGTCGGCGGTAAGATGCTGCCCTCCTGCGTGGGCCTTACCCCTGCCGGCGAGCTGCTGATCGGGGCCGCAGCGCGGAATCAGCAGCTTCTCTATCCCGAGCGCACGGTGCGCAGCGTCAAACGCAAGATGGGCAGCGGTGAGACGGTGGTCCTGGGCGACCGCAGTTTCTCGCCGCCGGAGATCTCCGCCCTGATCCTGCGCGAGTTGGCACAGTGGGCGGCGCGCGACCTGGGCACGCTGCCGCGCCAGGCGGTCATCACCGTACCGGCCTACTTCTCGGACGTGCAGCGCCAGGCGACCCGCGAGGCCGGCGCGCTCGCCGGGCTGGAGGTGGTGCGCATCCTCAATGAGCCGACCGCCGCCAGCCTCGCCTACGGTGAACTGGCTGGGCACGGCCGCACCGCCATGGTCTACGACCTGGGTGGCGGCACCTTCGACGTGTCCGTCGTGCGCCTGGAGGGCGAGGTCACCGAGGTCCTGGCGAGTCACGGCAACAACCGCCTCGGCGGCGACGACTTTACCGACCTGCTCGCCCGGCGCCTGGAGGAGGCCTTCCAGAGCCAGACCGGCGTCGACATCCGGCAGGACCCGGCGCACGCCGTGGCCCGCTCTCGCCTCTGGTGGGCGGCCGAGACGGCCAAGACGAAACTGAGCGCCGAACCGTTCGCGACGGTGCGCGAAGAGAATCTGCTGCTGGTCAACGGCAGACCGCTGCACCTCGATCTGGAACTGAGCCGCGACGAGTATGAGCGGCTGATCCGGCCGCTGGCCGAGTCCACGCTGGAAAGCGTGAGCAAAGCCCTGCACGACGCGGGTACCAAGTCCGGGGACCTCGATGCCATCCTGCTGGTCGGCGGGTCAACCCGGACCCCCCTCGTCTGCCGCTTGCTCAAGGAGGCCTCCGGCCTGACGCCGCGCCAGGATGTCCACCCCGACCTGTGCGTGGCGTTGGGCGCCGGGGTGCTGGCGTCCCGTCTGGGCGGCCACGCCATCGAGCGCGTCCTGGTGGATGTCTCGCCCTA
>CAILKC010000175.1 GCA_903834675.1 uncultured Victivallales bacterium
ACCCCATCATACCCAGGCCGCTGGCCTGGGCTGAGGGATGCCGGCCCTTTGGGCCTCGGAACCAAGGGCACAATAGCCCCCGTGATGCCGCCGCCGCGGGCTCTACTACGTACGCCAACCCGATCGACCCCGATACCGACCCCGACCCCGATGAGAAGCGGGCGCAAGCCCGTCGCGGCGCGGGTATGTAGTCGAGCCCTTAGGCGGGTTCAAGGGGGGCGCGAAACCGGCTCGACTACTTACGCATCGTGGCGCCGTCTCGCCGTTTCCCCGTCTCGCCGTTTCCCCGTCTCGCCGTCTCCCCGTCTCCCCGTCTCGCCGTCTCCCCGTTTCCTGAACCCTGAACCCTGAACCCTGACCGCTCCCCCCCACGGAACAGCCCCGCGCCCCCTGGCGCCGCTCCTTCTTGACATGGCCTGCTCGGGGCGTTAGCCTCATCGCGTTTGCCGTGGAGATCGCGTCAGGAACCCGTTGGACAGGATGGGCACTATGGCCACATTCATTGACCTGCATGTGCATACGCGTCTCTTCCCCGGCCCGGAACGGCTCGGCGGCGGCACCTATGCGACGCCCGAGCAGCTCATGGAGATGCTGATTCCGCATGGGGTACGGAAGGCGGTCATCCTGCCGGGCGTGAACCCTGAGTGCGCCATCATTCCGCAGGGCATGGGAGAGGTGGAGGCGATCGTCGCCAAGTACCCGGACTTCTTCATTCCCTTCATGAATATCGACCCGCGGGCGGTGGGCAACTCCCCGGAGGCGGACCTCGGCCACGTGATGCGCTACTGGAAAGGCAGGGGCTTCAAAGGCATCGGCGAGGTCTGCGCTACCCTGTGCTTCAACGATCCGCTGATGGAGAACCTCTTCCGGCACGCTGAGGCGAACGAGTTGCCGCTGACCTTCCACATCGCTCCCCAGCGGGTTGGCCACTACGGGATTGTCGATGCGCTGGGGTTGCCGGGCCTGGCGGGAGCGCTGCGTCAGTTTCCGAAGCTGATCTTTCTGGGGCATTCGCAGCCCTTCTGGTCCGAGATCAGCGGCGATGTGACCGAGGGCATCCGCAACACCTACCCCAAGGGCAAGGTAACCGTCGGCGGCGCGGTGGTGCGCTTACTGCGTGAGCATGCTAATCTGTGGGGTGATCTGTCGCCCGCGGCGGGCAGCGGCTACAACGCCATTTCGCGCGACCCCGACTTCGGCTACGCCTTCCTGGAGGAGTTCCAGAGTCGGCTGCTGTTCGCCACGGACATCTGCGATCCCCGCAACAAGCTGACCCTGATCTCGTTCCTCAATGAGGCGGTCGACCAGGGACGCATCTCGCGAACCGCCTACGAGAACATCTGCTACCGCAACGCGGAGAGGCTGCTTGGCATCCGCCTGACCTAGCCCTCGCCTTCAGGCCCGCCCGCGGCGGCGCTTGTCGGCGGTGATCGCCACCGCCTTGGCGAGCAACGCCTCCGCCGCGGCCACGGTGGGAGCGCCGGTGAGAATGAACAGCCCCTCGGGACGGAGAGCCTGTACGGCCGCCTCGACCTCATGGTAAGGCAGGTAGATCACCACGCCCTTGCCCGCGGCCTGGATGCGCTGGAACAGCTCCAGCCAGGCCAGTCCTTGCGCTTTGCCCGTGCCGGGGGTCCACTGGATCGCATGCAGCCGACGCAGGGCCAGCAAACGCTCGAGATGCTGCAGGGCGCCCGGGCCATCGAGGTGGTAGATCGAGTGGTCCAGCCAGGCCGTCAGCTCCTCCAACTCCGGCGCGATAAACTCGTTGAACATGGCCGGTGACAGCACGCAGGAAATGTCGCTCTGCAAGGTCATGAACCTGGCCCGGGGAGACCAGACCGAGAGCCAGTTGGTGCTGCCTTCCTGGGTGCGAGCACACATCGTGCGCAGACGTTCGTAGATGAGGAACCAGTTGTCCAGCAGCTGGCGCAGGGCCTGTTTCACGGCCGCCGGTCGGTCGATCAGGTCGAGGCAGAAGCCCTCGCCGCCGCGCAACAGCGCCAGGTGGTCGTTGGGCTGATGGATGTTGGGGAAGCCGACCATCCACTTGCCAGCGGCGACGTCGAGGCAGCGAGCCACGACTTTCTGCACCTGCTGCCAGGCCCAATCCGACTCGTTCAGCCGCAACCCGGGCGGGCTATCCCAGGAGTGAATGATGGGCGCTTGCCAGATGGTCTGTTCCGAGTACTCGAGCGGCGCCCCGTAGCCATGGGCGTAGCCGACCATCAGCGAGGTGGCCGGCAGCGCCTCGCCGCCAAAGTAGGTGGCTTCATGGTTGGCGTCGTAGCTCTGCGCAACATACTCCGGGTCGGTCCACTTCTGCTGGTTGTCAACCGGCGGCGGCAGGGCCCGGCGCGGTTGGCTGGGAGCCGTCACCGAAATGCAGGGCCGATCCAGCGCCTCCAGGCGCCAGAAAGCTTCCAATCGAGGGCGGGTCTCGACCCAGTTATGCTTGTAGGCAAGGTCCATATGCAGCGGCCTCCGTGGGGGGTCATCGTGCCGCCTTAACAGACCGTGCCGAAACCCGTCCGTCAAGCCTGGCGGGCGGGTGGACTGGGCTGTTTCAAGAAACGGCCGCCGTCGTACCGCCGGCACGACGGGTGAAAGCGTGAAAGCGTGAGAGCGTGAACGGGGGGACCGGGGGTCTGAGACGCTATCACACCATCACGTTCTCACGCTCTCACAGGCAACCAGCCTGCCAACTTTGAAACAGCCCTGGCGTATAGAGCGCAGGTCAGTTCCGGAGGGGGTCTGTATGAGACTTGACCGCGGTCGTTCGCTCTGTCCCGTACAATGGGTGTGAGAAATCAACGTCCCTTGAGGGTCGGCTCAAAGACGATTACTTCGCGCCACGCCCCCATTCGGCCGTTCATGCATGGTACCATGGCACCATCGATCACGAGGCGCGTTCCGATGGTGACATCCCGATTGACCCGGACTGGTACAGTAGCAGTCTGCTCCGGACCACAGAGGGCTTCAACTACTCCAAACTGGGTGGTGGGAGTCCCCCGGAGTCTACCGCCCCTGACCTTCGCGACTACACCACCGACACGACATACGACTTGGCGCATCCTTTCTTCAACGGCGATTTCTCGTACAATGGAAAGGCAGGATGGGAGGAGCATGGAGGAACCAACGCGAACATAGGGACTCTCCGCTGGGTTCTCGAACTCAGTTCGGGCAGGAGTGTCCCTACGCACAACTAGACGTACATCCCGGAAGAAAATGATCCGCTATTCCTGTTCTTCCGGTTCCGCTCAGAACGATATGTCTCGCCTATTGGCTCCGACGACCGCAGTGAAGAACTCAGGGTTCGCACCGTCCAGCTACGGGTTTCGTCCCGGGCGCGGGTGCAAGGATGCGTTGCGACGCGTGACGGAGTTGTTGCAGCGTGGTTATCGATGGGTGGTAGATGCGGATCTGAAGAGCTACTTCGACACCATTCCGCACGAGCGGTTGATGGCGCTGGTGGAGGAGCATATCGCTGACGGACGGGTGCTTGCACTTCTCCGCGGCTACCTCCGGCAAGGCGTCATGGACGGCATGAAGGACTGGACTCCCGAAGACGGCACACCGCAGGGTGCGGTCATCAGTCCGCTGCTGGCGAACCTCTACCTCAAGCCGCTGGATTATCTGCTGGGGGTAAAGGGGTTCGAGCTGGTGCGTTACGCCGACGACTTCGTGATCCTCTGCCGTACCCGCGAGGAGGCCGACGCCGCCCTTGCCATAGTACAGGAGTGGGTGACGGGGGCCGGGCTGACGCTCCATCCGCTGAAGACCCGGATCGTCTCTGAAGCCGACGGCTTCGACGTCCTCGGCTACCACTTCGAGCGCGACCGCCACTGGCCGCGTCAGAAGAGCGTCGACAAGTTCCGCGACGGTATACGGCAAACTGACCCGCCGCGCCAATGGACAGGGATCGCCTTCCGGCGATCGCTGGACTGCCGAAATCCCCTGCTTCGACAGGTGCCGAAGCCGGGACTCTGGCTGGAGAGACTGCGCCGGCCGCGGCAAACAGCGGCTCATCCCAGACAAGAGTCACCCCTCTGACCCGTACCCGCAACTCCAGGTCGCTGTCGTAGAAGGCCTGCTCCTTGGCCATGGCGGCTGCGCTTGCGGTCGGCGGGGAACGCCAGTTCAGGCGCCGCCGCCGCAGCGCGCGATGGCGTCCTCGGCTTCGGCGCGGGTGCGGGCGGAGAGGTTCCAGAAGAGCCGACCGGCGGTCAGTTCGCGCCGCCAGCGCTCCAGGTTGGCGGCATTGCCGCCCAGAATCTGCCCTTTGCCGAGGCGGTCAATGCGCCGGTAGAGGTCCGACCAGTCTTCGCCCTGGCGAGCCGCGCCGGCCACCCACTGGACCACTCCCAGCTCCTCGATGGAACAGAGCGCCTCCAGGTGGCGGATGGCGTCTGGGCCGTCGAGGTGGTACTCGGAGCCGTCCTGACGGGCCATCTCCTGTTTCAGGTAGGGCCGGGCAAACTCGGCGAACATCGCCGGGCTGATGAGACAGGAGAAGTCACACTGCGGCAGGTTGAGGCGGCCGCTGCTATACATGCCATGACGGTTGATGCTGCCCAGCCGCTCGAATTGCAGCAGCTCGGCAAAGGCCTCCATGACCTCGGCGCACGCCTGATCGATCTGCGCCAGAGCACGATGCACGGCCTCGGGTCGGTCCAACAGGTCGAACAGCACTTGGTTCGCGCCCCGCAGCGCCACCAGCGCGTCGAGGTTGGCCACGAAGGTCGGCGCCGCCACCAGGAGGTCCCCTTGCCAGCGCTCCATCAGGCGCGCGGCGATGGCACGGATGCGGCGCCACCAACTGCCCTCGCGCTCGAAACGGATCTGCACCTCCTCCAGCGGCACCTCGGCGCAGGGGTGCGTCGGCCAGCCACCCTCGCCAGGCGTGGGAAAAAGCAGGTCGGCGCCCAGGAAGGTGGAGAACTGGTCGGCGGCAAACTCGAGGTAGACGAAGGGGATGGCCGCCCCGACGAAGTCGTGACTCTCGGCCCAGCGCAGGCCCTGGTCGGCAAAGACCTCGACATCCAGGTCGGGGCCGCTGGCGTAGCTACTCGGCTTGGCGGCCGGTGTCAGGCCTGGTTTGGGGACCACCGCGCCGACCCATGGTCCGGGCAACTCGTTGCGCCAGAAGGCATCCCATGACTGTGCGGCGTGGGCCAGGTCGGGCTTGAAACTCATGTGCAAGACGCTCCTCAATACTCCACCACCAGGGCGGCGTGACCGGCGAATTCGGGTACGACCAGAGGCTGCGCTCCTGAGCCGGCTTCGCGTTGCCGTCTCGAGTACGGCCGTAACGGTCGCCACTATCGCACCGTCAGACGCCGCCGACAATGCGGGACAGGCGTTACTCAGGCACTCTCAATTGAGGGCGCGAAACCGTCTGACCCGCCGTCGGCAAGACCCCCGAGACGGCGGAAACCCCAGCAGAGCCGACGGCCGGGTAGGCAGGGCGTTGCCCTGGGCTGGTATCGCAGCGCCCTTTGGGGGCTGAAGACCTCGGCCCATCCTTATTACACTGGTCGAATAAAGCCGTGCCGCGGCGTGGAATCCTGCCATCAGGCTTTACCTCGAAAAGCGGTAAGACCTGAGAGCGCTCCGCCATGACGGCGCTGAGCGTGAGAGTCGAGGTGCAGCGCAGGAGTGCCACAGGCATGGACGCCGGAGCGGCCTGCCGCTATAGTCTCGGCCGTCACTCAACGAGCATAGGAACTAGCAGCATGAAGAACGCAGGTTGGCTGAAATCGTTCACGGCACCCCGGGCGCTGCTGGTGCTGCTGTTGGCGGCGGGGCTCGCGAACGCGCAAGTTTCCGGGACTGCAAGCCCGGTACAGGCCACGGTCAGGCCGATGGGTCTGAGTACGATCGGGCCGGTCATGGCAGCCGGCTCCGACGCCGCCGCGGCCGCCTTCCAAACCGACGTCCTGCCGCCGATCAGCCTGCTGCTGAACCAGCGCCTGGCCGAGACCAAGAGCTTCAACGATTCGGCGAGTCTGCTCGACCCCAGCCGCCTGAGTCTGCTCACGGCCAGCGATGTGCGGGTTTACTTCATCGGCGAGGGTGCCGGATACCACAACACCCTCGGGTTCTCGGTGAGCGCCATCGGACTAGCCGCCGGGGTCGACCGGAAACTCATCTTCCCGGATGCCTCCAGCAGCGTCTCCACCTACGACCCCGCAAAGGCGGCGGTACGGACTGCGTCCATGCCTATGCTACCGGGCGATTACGTCGACCTGGGAACCCTCGCCGCCAATTCCATCCTCGACTTCTTCCTGATCGCCAACGGCGCCAATGGGGCGACCAACGTTTTCAGCACGGTGATTGCCCGTAACCCGGACCTGATTAACCACGTGGTCGCCTTTGCCCTGCCGGATAGCCCCTATCTGATCCTGGGCTTCGAGGACCTCCTGGGCGGTGGCGATCGTGACTTCAACGATGTGCTGATTGCCGTCGACATCGGGGCCCGCAACGTGGCGGCCCTGACCGGGGCTCCCGAGCCCGCCCTGGCCCTGGTCCTGGGCTCCTTCCTGGCGCTGGCCCTGCTGCGCCGTTCGCCGGTCTTTCCCCGTGAGGACGAGGCCCGGGAATGAAGAGAACCCGCGCGGCCCTGATCTTCGGCTTTGGGGTCTTGCTGATCGTCGGCTCGGCCGTTTGGGCGGTGCCGCGCTGGCGCCGGGGAGTGATCGCGCGTCAGGATCGGCAGGCTCGTGAGAGCGTGGCCTCCCTGCTGGCGGCAAACCAGGGCCGTGAGGCACGCGCGCTGCTCCGCCTTCAACCGCGCCCATTCCGACACCCGGACTGGTCGGCGCTCGAAGTGCGCGCCCTCGCCGCCACGCGCGACGCGCCGGCCCTCGATGCCGTCAGTCGGCGCGATCCGGAAGCGCTGCAGCGCGACGAGGATGCCGCGCTGCTGCTGTTGCGGGCCTGGCTGGCCGGACGCTCCACCTCCCGCTACGAACGACTGCGCGCCGCCTGGCGCGGCAACGAACGCGCCAAGGGGCGCTGGCGACTCCTCGATGTCGATGCCTTGTTGTGGGCCGGAAATCGGGATGCCGCCGCCGAGTTGCTGCGGAGCGAAACCTTCACCGGGACGGACGAAGCCGGCCGCCTGCTACGCCTGGCTTTGCTGGCAGCACCGCAGGACCAGAAAGCGGCGTGGTGGAGCCTTTCGCAGGCTCGGACGGTTGACCCGCAGAACTCGGAGATTCGCTCGTTCTGCGCCCAGTTTCTGGAGGCGGCGGGGCGCCAGGCGGAGGCGCGGGTGGAGTACGTGGCCGCCGCTCTGGCGGATACGGCCAACCCCCTCTGGTGGGACCAGCTGGCCGAGTACTACCGCCGCCAGGGCAGCCTTGATCTTGCCGTGCAGACCTGGAGCGAGGCGCTCTCCTGTGCCCCGCTCGATGTACTCTGGGTGAAGGCGCTGTTTTGGGGTCGGGTGGTTCAGCCGAGCCGCACGGCGCTGCCAGCGGCGCTGCCTGACGGCGCGCTGACGGCGTTGGCCGCCGTCATGCGGGCAACCCCCGCCGAGGCGTTTTGGGAGCCGGCGGCGCTGCCAGGAACACGGCTCCCGAACAACGCCGGGCGCGAACATCCCGAGGTGTTCTGGCTGACGGTGCTTCAGGAGTTGCGCGCCGGACGCGAAGCGGAGGCGCAGAAGTGGCTCGCGCTGGAGCCCCCTCGAGCCCGTGAGTTACAGCCCGATCTGGGCGCGGCCCTGCTGCGGATCCTGGCGCTCCGCGGCACGGGCACCGCGCCGACCGCCTGGATCTCTGGCCCGGCCCGCCCCGCGGCGCCACCGCGCCATACGTTCTTCGACGAACTCGAGCCCCTGCGACAACCCCGTGATCTGTCGCCGCGACAGGCGAGTTTCCTGAACGGTCCACACGCCTTCGCCGCCGCTTGCCTGGCCGCCGGCTGGCGCGGCGCCGCCCTGAGCCTCTGGGCGGAGCAGCCGCTGCCGCAGGATGTGCCGGAGTGGTACGTCTATGCCCTCGCTCAGGCCCTGCGCTACAACCGCAACTCCGAGGCGGCGCTAGCCCTGCTCAAGACGCAGCCGCCAACGCCACTGCTGGAGCTGCTGTCGGCCGAGCTGCTGATCGCGCAGCAGCACCTCGACGAAGGCTGCACGCGCCTGACGCCCCTGGTGCCCCGTCCCGATGCCATCGGCGACCGCGCCGCCTGGCTCACGGCGGTAACGCGCCTGGATCAGGGACGCAGCGCGGAGGCCCGCGCTGCCCTGGCGCGCCAGCCCCGCCTGGGCGCCAGCGTCGTCGGCCGTGAAATCGAGGCCCGGATTGAGCTGGCCGCAGGGCACACGGACCAAGCCGAGGCGCTGTACCGGGCGCTGGTGACAGAATCTAATGAGGCGCGTGTCTGGCTGTCGCGCCGGGCGGTCCAGCGCCGGGATTGGGAAGAGGCCCGCAAGCTGACCGTGGAACTGATCCTCGCTATGCCCGGGGAAATGGAATTGCGTCGGTCCCTGGCTGTGATTGAGGCAGAGGCCCGCCGGAAGTGAGCCCATCAACACCTCAATCCATGCCGCAAGCCCGCCCTGCAGACGGCCTCGCAGCACCCCGCGCCGGGGACCGGTTGACGGGACCCGACCGAGCCTGGTTGCTCGCGTTCGCCGCCGTCGGAGCATTCATCTGGTGGCGCGACCGCAGTTGGATGGCAACCGCGGGCGAGGTCCTGCCACTGCTGGCGGCGTTCCCCCTCTTCTGGTGGTGCGGTCGACCGTGGCGCTGGTGTGCGGGCGTGGCCGGAGTGAACCGCCAGTGGCTAGGACTGGCAGCCCTGGCCTGGAGTGCGGGCATCGCTCTAAACCTGACCGTGCTCCTCGCTTTGGCGTGGACGATGGCCTACTGGAGCTTCCTGGCGCCGCGGCTTGAACCGGCGCGGCGGCCGACCGTGCTGCGGCTGTTGCCCCTGTTGTGGCTGGCCTTCCCCTGGCTGGCGCTAGAGGCCGACTGGCTGGGTTGGTACTTCCGCCTGTCGGCCGCGGGCGTGACGGAACGGCTCTTCGGCGCCCTGGGGTTCGATGTCGCGCGGCAAGGCGTTCTGGTCCTGGTCCAGGGGCTGCCGATCTCGGTCGACCCCGAGTGCTCTGGGTTACGAGTGCTGCAGGCGATGTTGATCGCCGGAATGGTGGTTGCCCATCGGCGGTTTCAGGCGTCCCGTGGCTACTGGTGGTCGTTGCCCGCTCTGGTGGCGGCGGCCTGGAGTGCCAATACCCTCCGGGTGCTGCTCGCCAGCGCTGCCGCGTTGAGCTTCGGCCCGGAGTTTGCCACGGGGTGGTTCCATGCCCTGACTGGCGCTCTGGTCCTGGTCCTGATGTTCCTGCTCTGCCTGGCTGGCTTCTCCTGGGCACCGCGGCTGCTGCGCCCCGGGGAAGCGCGCGCTCGGCAGGTCCGTTACGGGGTGGGACTGGCCACCCTGCTGTTCTGCGCCCTGATGTGTGCCGACCTGCCGCGGACCTGGCACGACTCCCCGTTTGACCGGGGCGGGCAGGCCATCCTGGCGCTCTGGTTTCTGCCTGTGCTGGTCGCTGTGCTGGCGCCCTGGCGGGCTGGCGCCGCCGGAGGCCGCTATGCCCATTCCTCTCTGCTGGCAGCGATCTCACTGGGGTTGCTCATGCTGGGGACGGCAGCCTCGCTCAATGTGCTGCAACATGCGGCCCTGGCGCTGGCGGCGGCGGCCTTCATGCCCCGCTCCGGCTGGACCCTCCTCTGGCTTGGCCTGGCGGTGTCCTGGATGCCGGCGCTGGGCTGGGCCACCGATGGCCTCGGGGTGCCGATGGTCGTGGGACTGCGACTGGGCCTCAGCCTGGGCGCGCTGGCCGCTGGTCTGCTGGGGGTGCGCTCTGCACCGCAGGCACACCGTGCCTTCGCCTCGGGAACCACCTGGTGGCGAGCGCTGGCACTGGCCGTGGCCGTGATCGTCACTCTGCTCTGGGAACTGGTGCCCCTGCCCGATCCCTCACGGCGCCTGGAGGACCTGTCGCGCGAAGGGCTTGGGTTCTCCAGCGTTGACCTGCCCCTGTCCAGGACTGAAGCCGATGTCTACCGCGATGCCAAGGTGGTCAAACGACTCTACCGCATGCATTCCGAAAGCGTGGTGGTGGTAGTGATCGACGGCTCGAAGGACCGCCACGCCGTGCATGATCCGGTCTATTGCTTCCGCGGGGGTGGCTGGCGGCTGAGCGCGCAACACTCACTGTCCCTGCCCGGCGGCGCGGCGCTATGCGTCGAACTGGTACGTGGCAGCGAACGGCGAGAGGCGGTGTACTGGTTCACCGACGGGGTGAGCCGACATGCGTCGGCCCCAGGCTACTGGTGGCAGACCTCCTGGCGGCGCCTGACCTTTGGCGCCTGGGGCGCCAATCCACTCCTGGTGCTGGTCCAACCCGCCACCCATCAAGACAGCGGCGTGGACTGGCAACGGGTATTCGCCCTGATTCCGGATCTGAGCGCCCTGTAGCGCGCCCGCGTGCTCTCCTTAGGAGCCCGCGCTGCCAAGCCCGTTCCAGGTCCGCCGCGGTGGGGCGCGGTACCCGCAGTCTCCTGTGTGCCTACCGCCCGGAAGAAGAAGCCCTGGCGCAATTCCAGGGCTGTTCCAAAGTTGGCAGCCTGGTTGCCTGTGAGAGCGTGAGAACGTGATGGTGTGATAGCGTCTCAGACCCCCGGCCCCACTCTCACACTCTCACACTCTCACACTCTCACACTCTCACACTCTCACACTCTCACACTCTCACACTCTCACACTCTCACACTCTCACACTCTCACACT
>CAILKC010000176.1 GCA_903834675.1 uncultured Victivallales bacterium
CGATGAGAACTACCCCTTCATCCGCCGTGGCAACTTCTTCGAGGTCGCCAAGCAGGTGCAGGAGAACCGGCCGTTCTGTCGCGTGCCGGCTGCCTTCCGTCAGGACGACGGTTCGCGCCTGCCGGATGAAGTCTACCTGCCTGAGCTCGACGCGGTCGTCGGCAACCCGCCCTACGTGCGCCAGGAGTTGGTGCCGAAGCGCGAGCGGACCCGGCGACAGGCGCCCATGACCACCAAGGAGGAGCTGGCCGAGTTCGTCGCCCAGTTGTGGCCTGGCCTCGCGCTGAGCCGTCGTGCCGACCTGCACTGCTACTTCTGGCCCTGCTCCACCTGGCGACTCAAGGAGGGCGGCTGGTTCGGCTTCCTGGTGAGTTCGAGCTGGCTCGACGTCGAGTACGGTTTTCGGTTGCAGGAGTGGGTGTTGCAGAACTTCCGCATCCACGCCATCATCGAGAGCAACGCGGAACCGTGGTTCGAAGACGCGCGGGTCAAGACCTGCGCCGTGATCCTGCAGCGCTGCTCCGACCCGGCCGAGCGTCAGGCGCAGGCGGTGAGGTTTGTGCGGCTCGACCAGCCCTTGGCAGAACTCCTCGGCGTACGCGAGAGCGAAGAGACCCGGCAGCGGGCGGCGGAGAAGTTCAGGGACGCCATCAGCCGCTGCAAGGAGGACACGTCCCGCCCGGGAGTGCGGATCGTGGTCAAGCTCCAGCACGAGCTCTGGGAAGAGGGTCTGCGGGCGGGCCGGCTCTTTGAGGAGCAGAGCCAGCGCGGCTGCGCCGACGGCCTGCACGAAAGCGCGAGCGAGTATGGCGATGGCGACGACGATGAGCCCGCCGAACCGGCCAGCGAGCTTCTCCACGAGGGCCTGCAGACCTACGGCCCGCGCTACGGTGGTGGCAAGTGGGGCAAGTACCTGCGGGCGCCCGATCTCTTCTTCCAGATCAGGCGCCAATACGGGGACCGCTTTGTGCCTTTCGGCGAGATCGCCACGATTCGCCGGGGCATCACCAGTGGCTGCGACGGGTTCTTCATGCCGCGCGACATCAGCGCCGACTTCCTGAAGCGCTTCAGCCACGACGATTGGTTGAACGCCCCGATCATGACGGCATGTCGGCGCGCCGAGGTCGAGGATGGCACGCTCCGACTCATCCTTGCGGGTGACGGGACCGTCCATCCGCTCGAGGCCCGCTACCTGGCGCCGGAGGCGCATAGCCCGATGGCGGTGCGGCGGCCCGTGCTCCGGGCTGACGAATTGGACCGCCTTGTGCTGCTGGTGGCCGAGCCGATCGACAGGCTGAAGGGCACCTTCGTGGCGGCGTACCTGCGCTACGGCGAGCGCGCCACCTTCGCCTCGAAGAAGAGTAAGCCGGTGCCCGTGGCGCAGCGCTCGACCTGCGCCGGGCGAGAGCGTTGGTACGACCTGACCTACACGCGGCGCGGGCATCTGGTCTGGTCCAAGTCTCAGCAGTACCGCCACATCGTCGTCCACAACACCGGCGGGCTCATCGTCAACTGCAATCTCTACGACGTGACGATCCTGGACCCGGTAGCCCGTCCCCCGGTGCTCGTGGCCGCGGTGCTGAACTCCACGCTGGTGGGCTTCTTTAAGTGCTTCTACGGGCGCTATGCTGGGACGGAAGGGAATCTGAAGACCGAGATCGTGGATGTGACGCTGCTCGACGTCCCCGACCCCGCCCGCGCCACCCCCGACGTGCGCGCCAAACTGCTGGCGGCCTTCGCTCAGCTCTGCGCTCGCGATACCGGGGAGCTGGTCGAGGAGGAGTTCAGGGCGTGCCACTCGCCAGAGCGCGCCGCGAAGCTGGCCGCCAGTCCGCTCCCGTTGCCGTGGGAACTGCGCCAGCCCGACCGCCGGGCCCTGGACCTGGCGGTGTTCGAACTCCTCGGGGTCGACTCAGCCGCCGAGCGCGAACGCCTCTGCGACGAACTCTACCGCGAGACGGCGGCGCATTTTCGCCAGATTCGCATCGTCGAGATTCAGAAACAGGAACAGCGCACTCGTAGCGACGGTCGTGGGTTCAGAACCGACGAGCTGGCCGCCGACCTCTGGGACGCATTGACCGAGGCGGAACGCGAGACCCTCCGTGACTGGGTCGCCCGTCAGTCCGGAGACGCTTTGGTGGTCTGCGTTCCTGAGGGCAAGGTCAGCCTGCCGGACGCGGCGGACATGTTCAGCGCCAGCACCGTCTACTTCAGGCAGGCCAGCGTGACGCACGAGCTAGTTCTGGCCAGTCGCCAGCATGCCGAACTGGCGTATGTCCTGGCCCGCGAGAACGTGCGTGGTGACCTGCGCCTGCCGGTTACCGCGGCGGATGCAGGAGCGCTGCTCTCGCGTCTGCGCGACCGCCTCGACACGCTGACGGCGCGGGCCGAGCAGCTTGCCCGCAGCCGCACTGGCGACGAGGATCGCATCGCGGACTTGGCCGGGCTGCTGCGCCGGTGGATGATCCAAGGTCGGCCGACGCACGGTTTGAGCGGCCGCAGTCCAGAGGGCGGCGCCGCCGCTATGGCTGAAGCGGCGGCCGCCGCGACGGCGCCAGGCCAAAGCGGGGTCGTGCCCGCGCTCGGAACTTGAGCTCCGCCCAGGCGCGGGCGGCTCAGGGGGCCGTGCTCTCCTGCCAGCGGAGCTTGGCGGCGCCGAGGACGGTGCCGGTGGCATAGGCGGCGTCAACCAGGGCAATCTGGTGCTCGGCGAGGGCTTGGATCTCGGCGCTCTGCGCGTCCGCCAGTTTAGCCTGGGCCGTGAGCACATCGTTGGAGGTGTTGATCCCCAGCTCGTACTGCCGCCGCTCTGCGTCCAGCAGGCGTTGTGCGAGTAGGACGCTTTGGCGGTTGGCGAGGATGCGCTGCCAGGCTGCCTCGAGGTTGTCACAGGCCATCAGGACCTCCTGCTCGATGAGCGCCTCGCGTTCCGCCTTGGTGCGCAGTCTCTGCTGGCGAGTCATTAAGGCCTGTCGCAGGCGGCTTTCCGCGGCCCCGTTCCCGAGGGGTATCAGGAGGCTGATGCCGGCCCGATGATCGGCAAACCGGCGGCTGTCCAGGAGATCATGGGACTCGCTACGCGAATCGCCCAGGCCGTTAAGGTTGTAGGTGTAATCCAGCATAACCAGGGGCAGCAACTGGTTGCGGAGGTACTCGACCGTGCTGTCGCTCTGGGCCAACTGCAACTCGAGTTCGAGCAGTTCCATGCGGTTGCGCGAGGCCTGTGCCTTAAGGCTGCCCAGGTCGAACTGGTAGTGCGCCAGATCAGGCTCTGTGCCCGGCACGATGATGGTCGCGGAGTCCTGCGGCAAATCTGGGCGGTTGAGTGCTTGTTTGAGTTCCCGCTGGCGGTCGCGGACGGTCACCTCGGCCGTGATGATGCCCTCCAGCCGACTGGCCAGGGCGGACTCCGCCCGCAGCACTTCGACCGGCGAGCGTTCGCCGGCATCCACCAGGCGTCGGGCGGTATCCAACTGACTCTGCGCCAGGTCAAAATCCTGTCGGCGCACCTTCAGGACACAACGGCTAGCATAGAGCCGCCAGTAGACGCGGTCCACTGCGGCCAGAACCCGAATGATCTCCAGTCGGGTGGAGGTCTGGGCGAGCTGCTGACCGTACACCGCCAAACGGATGGCGTGCGTATTCACCCGGCGACCCGCATTGCGCAGCAGCGGCTGGCTGAGGGACACGCTCGCCGAAGAAGCGTAGGTGGGATCGAGACCGGTGCCGTCGGCGAAGTTGTGTGTACGGTCGTCGGCCAGGTTGAAGCTCAGCGTGCCGCCGGTACGCAAGGGCAGCGAGACCCCGGTCCTGGTGTCGAGCAGGTGTGACGCGGCGCCGGTTTCGGTGGAGATCGGCGTGTCGGTCTCGGCGTAGCTGACGCCGCCTTGGAAGACGGACTCGAAGCGGGCCTCTTCCTCGCTCACCCGGTCGCTGGCGATGGCCGGATCCACGAGGACGGACTGGATGCGCAGGTTGTTGCTGATCGCCGCGGCCCGGCACTCCTCCATGGTCAGGGTCAACTCCGTCGGCGGGGGCGCTGCTGGCGGGGCGGTCGGGGGCGTCGGCGGGGTGGCCTCGGCGCGCGGGATGGTGGCCGTATCCATGGGCTCGAGGTCGCGCAGATCCGCGGTGGAATCCGGCAGATGGACGAAGGCGTTGCGGTACCAGACGCACCCGCTGAGGGCCAGGGTCAGGGCGAAGAACACGGCGCGGAGCCACGGACGAACGTGGTCGGTTCTACTCATGCCGCAGAGCCTCGATGGGATCCAGATTCGCTGCCTTGATGGCGGGAAACATGCCGAAGCCGATACCCACGGCCGCGGAGAAACCCAGTGACATGGCGATGGCCCACAGCGGTATGCGCGTGTGGTCCAGCATGGGGTTGATGGCGCTGATGGCGTAACTCAGACCGTGACCGCAGATGACGCCCACGATCCCGCCCAGGAAGCAGAGCATCAGCGCCTCAACCAGAAACTGCGTCAGGATGGCGGTGCGCGTGGCGCCGACCGCTTTGCGCAGGCCAATCTCGCGAGTGCGCTCCGAGACCGACACCAGCATGATATTCATGATGCCGATGCCGCCGACCAGCAGTGACACGCACACAATGCCGGTCGCCACCAGGGTGATCATCATGGACATGTCGTTGAACTTCTTGATCTCCGTTTGCAGGGTGGTGATCCTGAAGGTGTCCGGGTCCCCTGGCAGCAAGCCCTGGGCTCGCCGCATGAAGAAGCTCAGTTCGGCCTGGGCATCTTCCGACATCGAGGTGTCGCGGCTGATGGCGATCAGATGCATCCAGCGCGGTTGAATGCGCACGTGGCTGCCCAGAGGCACGAAGACCTCGAAGTCTTCGCCGCCGACCAGCTCGCCGATCATGCTCATGGCGGGCATGGGGGAGACGACGCCGACGATGCGGAAGCGCCGACCTTCCAGCAGCAGGCTCTGGCCGATGCAATCGCGCTTCAGGCCCAGGCGGTCCCGCAGATCGGGGTTGATCAGGCAGACCGGCCAGGCGTGCTCCTCGTCCACCACGCTGAAGGGCCGCCCCAGGAGAATGGGCCGATTCTCGACCTGGTGCCAGTCGGGCTGGATGCCATTGACGCGGACGTTCTCGACGGTACGCTCACCGGCGCGAATGGTCTGGCGGCCCCCGTTGCTGACCAAGGTAAACGCCGCCAGGCTGGGACAGTGTTCGAGGACATGGTCGAACTTCTCGGGACTGAGGCGCAAGCGCCAGGCCGCGGCGCCTTTCAGTCGGCCGGTCTGCGGCACCACCGTCCAGGCATAGAGCTTGTTGGTGCCGAAAGACTCCAGATCGCTGAGGACTTTGCGCTTCAGCCCGGAGAGGGCGGCGATGACACTGGTCACCGAGGCCACCCCGATAACGATGCCCAGGGTGGTCAGCATGGACCGCGTCTTGTTGCCCCAAATCTGGGTGACGGCCAGCAGGACATACTGCCCGAACAAGAACAGAATGCGGCCGAGCCAGCCCATCAGGACTCCTCCTGCGCCGCCGTTGGGCAGTGGAGAATCCGGCTGGCATTGGCTTGGTCGGAGACGATTCTGCCATCGCGCATCTGCACGATGCGCAGGGCGTGCTGCGCGATCTCCGCATCGTGGGTGACCATGATCACCGTCTGGCCATGCCGGTGTAGGGCCTCGAACAGGGCCATGATCTCGTGGCTGGTACGCGAGTCAAGGTTGCCCGTAGGCTCGTCCGCCAGTAGGATGCTGGGGTCACAGATCAGTGCCCGGGCAATGGCCACGCGCTGTTTCTGGCCTCCCGAGAGCTGCGAGGGCCGATGCGTGACCCGGTCCGCCAGCCCGACTCGTTCGAGGGCGGCGAGGGCGCGCCGGCGCCGCTGGCGCCAGGGCAGGCGCGAGTAGACCAGCGGCATCTCGACGTTCTTCAGGGCCGTCAGCCGTCCGAGCAACTCGAAGGACTGGAAGACGAAGCCGATGCGTTCATTGCGGGCTTGGGCCAGGCGCCCATCCGTCATGCGCCCGGTGTCATCGCCGCCCAGGAGGTAGCGCCCGGCCGTGGGACGGTCCAGGCAACCCAGCACGTTCATCAAAGTGCTCTTGCCGGATCCCGACTGGCCCATAACCGCGACGTACTCGTTCTCGCGCACCACCAGGTTGGCACTGTCGAGGGCATGGATACGTTCAGCCCCGACGCGGTATTCGCGATGCACATTCTCAAGCTGAATGACAATCTTGGTCTCAGGGGCGTCCACGCGGTCGTCCCCCTTGCGGCGGTCGGCCAGCGGCCGCCGGGGCGGCACTGGTGGCGGCCTCGCCGGTCTCGCCGACCTCGACCTCGCGGTCGTGCGCCAGCGTGTCGAGCACCTTGTAGGGGCCGACGACCACGAGGTCGCCGGCGGCCAGCCCGGAGACGACTTCCGTGCGGGCCATGTCGGCGGCGCCGATGCGCACCGGCGTGACCAGCGTGCGCCCGTTGCGGACCCGATAAACGACGGTGGCGTAGGTCTTATCGGACTCCACCTCGGAGCGGTTCTTGCGGATGGCCTCGGGCAACTCGTCGAGCTTACGGCCGACCACGGCCTGGCTGGGAACCGTGAGCACTCCCTCGTGGACCCTGGTGCGGATGTCGAGATTGGCGGTCAAGCCGGAGTAGAGGGCCACGGCGGGGCTCACAAGGCGGACCTCGGTGCGGTAGTAACGCGTGCCCCGATTCGACAGGCGATGCATAAGGGCGATGATCTCGACCTCACCACGGAGGTCCGTATCCGGGTAGGCCTGCACGTGAATGTCGGCGGGCTGGCCCACCGCGACCTTGCCGATGTCGGCTTCGTCGATCTCCGCCACCACGATCATCGAGGCGAGATCGGCGACCTCCAGGATAACCGTGCCGGCGTTGTTCATGGTACCGGTGACGACCATCTCGCCGACCTGGGCATTGAGACTGGTAACCGTCCCGTCGATGGGAGCCGTGATGGTGGTGTAACTGAGGGCTTCCTGCGCCTGTTCGATGTCGGCTTCGGCCGCATCGATCCGATAGCCCAGGACCCGCAGGCTGCCCTCGGCTGCCAGCACCCGGTGCCGGGCGGCTTGCAGCCGCGCCTTGGCTTCGCGGCAGGCGCTGTCGGCGTCATCAAATACCGCCGGCGCGATGTCCTTGCTCTGCAGCAGGCCGGTCTTGCGCTGCAGGTCGCGCTCGCTCTGCTCCAGGCGGATCTCCTGCGCCACGATCTCGGCGCGCTGGCCATCGAGGGACGCCTTGTCGACCTCCAGCTGCGCGGCCATGGCGGCGCGGCCAGCTTCGGCTGCCCGCCGACGGCTGAGCAGGTCGCGGTCATCGAGCCGCAGCAACACCGTGGCCGGCACTGGCGGTATGGCGTCGGGCCGCCCGGCGCTCACCGTGTCACCTTCCTTGACCGGCAACGCCGTGATCCGCGCCGAGACCTTGGCACTGATCTTGACACTCTTGCGCGGCAGCACAATACCGGTAGCGCTGATGCTCTCCGCCAGGGCCCCAGCCGTCACCGCCTCGACCCTCACCTTCAGCGCCGCGGGCGGGGCGTACTTCTTCTTGGCCAATCGCCACGTGCCGTATGCCGGCCCGCCCACCAGGACGGCCAGAAGCAGCAGAATCCCCAGCGTCTTGAGCCAGAAACGCACCGTGACCTCCCGTCGGCCCAACCCCTGAACCCCAGTTCTCGCGCCAGCCGACCAGAGGCAATGCCGCCAGCACGCCCCACTCAGCGCCCTGGCGTCGCGGCGGGCTCCAGGTACACATACTTGTAAGGATGATGGTCCAGGAGGGTGGGGAACCAGCCTTTGACGGTGGGCTGAATCAGCATGTTGCGGACATAGAAATAGACGGGGGCGATCGGCATGTCCGCCATTAAGAGAGTCTCGGCCTGGCCGAACAGCCCAAAACGCGTCTCGCGGTCCGCCTCTTGCGCGGCCTGGGCAAGCAAGCGGTCGTACGCCGCGTTCGACCAACCCGTGCGATTGTTGCCCCCCTCGGTCACCCACATGTCCAGGAACGTATTGGGATCATTGTAATCCCCAATCCAACTGCCGCGCGCGATCTGGTAGTCGCCACGACGGACGGTATCGAGGTAGACTTTCCACTCCTGGTTGACCAAGTGTACGTCGATGCCCAACCCCGTCTTCCACATCTGCTGCACGGCTTCGGCGATGACGCGGTGCTGCTCGCTGGTGTTGTAGAGCAACTCGAGCGGGGGAAACCCTTTGCCCTCAGGAAAACCGGCCTCGGCCAGCAGGCGCTGGGCCGCGCCCACGTCCGCCTGGAAGCAGGCTGAGGCGGTGTAGCCACCGGTGTTGGGCGGGGTGAAGCTGAAGGCGGGGGCCTGGCCGCCTTTGAGGACGAACTCCGTGAGCTGCTGGCGCTGGATGGCCAGGGCCAGAGCGCCGCGCACGCGGGCGTCACTCAAGGGCTTGACGCGGGTGTTAAAGCGGTAGAAGTACGTTCCCATATACGGGTCGAAGCGGATCAACTCGGGGTGCTCCCGCCGGTAACTCTCGATGCAGTGGAGCGGGACGGACTGAGTAACGTGCAGCTTGCCCTCCCGAAAGGCCCGCTCCTCGGTGTCGGCACTGTCGATGGGTAGAAACCGAATCTCGTCCAGGCGCACTCGGGCAGCGTCCCAGTAGCGCGGGTTGCGCCGCACCGTCAACTCGCGGTTGAGGTCCCAGCGCGCCAGGGTAAAGGGGCCGTTGCCGACCCAGTTTTCCGGCTTGGTCCAGGCGGTGTTTCGCTGCTCGATACGACCGTGTTTCTCGATGGTCGGGGGATGCACAGGCAGCCAGGACGTGTGGCTGAGCAACTGCAGGAAGTAAGGGGTGGCGTGCTCCAGGGTCAGCACCAGGGTCCGGTCATCCACCACCGCGGCGCCCACCTGTCCGAAATCGGCGATCTCGCCGGTGTTGAAGGCTTTCGCGTTCCGCAGCGGATAGAGCATGTAGGCGTACTCAGCGGCCAGTGCGGGAGACAGCATCCGGCGGAAGGAGAAGACGAAATCCGCGGCGCGCACGACCTCGCCGTTGGACCAGGTGGCGTCGGCACGGAGATGGAACGTGTAGGTGCAGCCATCGGACGAGATGTCCCAGCGTTCCGCGACCCCCGGCACCGGCCTCAGATCCCGCGGATCCTCTGCCGTTAGACCCTCAAGCAGCGCCGCCAGGACATTGCCCTCTGCCACGCCGGTGACCAGATGCGGATCCAGGCTCTTGGGTTCGGCGCCATTGCCGAGACGAAGCACCTGGGTCAACGCTGGCGCGGGTGCCGCAGCGTCGGGGCGCGTCGGCCTGGGTTTGCCACAGCCGCACCACAACAAGGTCACGCAGAGCACCCCGCAACCGCGCGCCAAGATGCTGCCGACACCGCCGGTGGAAGAACGCGCTGGAGACGTCGTTACCTGAGTCAACATGGCTAATTTACCACCTGGTGCGGCGCCGCCGGATGCGGCGGTGCCACTGCGGACGCCTCAGGGATAGTCCAGAGACCAGGTGCCGTCGCCACCAAGTTTCGGATTACGGCCCCACAGCGCCAGCGCTTCCGGCGGCGCGCCGTGCGCCCCGAGGTGATCCAGCAGCGCCCCATGCAACTCACGCACCATATCCGGCTGGTCCTTCGCGACATCCTTGGTGGCCAGCGGGTCTGTCAGCATCCGGTAGAGTTCGGGCTGACCAGTAGCACCAACCGGGGCATAGCCCCATTCGTGCGTGGTGACGAACGGGGTGACGCTCCTGGCGGGAACCATCCCGGGCGTCCCCACCACATGGCAGCCACTCACCACCACATCGCGGAACCGTCCCCGACCACGGCAGAGAACCGGGGCAAATGAACGGCCGTGGAAAGGCTCCGGCGGGGTGACGCTGACCTCGGCCAGTTCCAGCATGGTGGGCAGAATGTCCACCGGCTCAACCAAGATGCTCAGGCCAGTCCCCGACTTCACTCCGGGGGCCGCAATCAGCAACGGCACATGGTTGATTTCGGGGTACAACGGCCAGTAGCGGTCGTCGGCGGTGGAGATATTCGACTTGCCTGTACGGCCATGCTCGCCCAGACTCACGCCATGGTCGCTGGTGACCACCACCACCGTGTCCTTCCACATGCCCAGGTCGTCCACCTTCTGCAACACCCGCCCGATCCAGCGGTCCACCAGCTCCGCCTCGGCCGAGTAATGGGCTCGCAGGTTGCGCGACTCTGCCTCGGTGTAGGCCGTGCTGCGCCCGTAGTTTGGGTGCAGCATGGGCGGGCCGCGATAGTCAGGATCGTAGCGTCGCACCAGGTACTCCGGCGGGTCCCACGGCTCGTGCGGATCAAAGAAATCGACCCACAGGAAGAAGGGGCTGGACTCACTGTTTTCCTCAAGCCAATGGCAGGCCAAGTTGCCGGTACGGGCGGCGAAGGTGTCCGCTTCCGAACGGTACCCGCGGTTCATCCAGCGATGCATGTCCACCAGATTGTGACCCCGGAACTGCGGTTGCGCCCGAGTTTTCTCGGGGTCCATGGCCCGTTCGATGGGGTCGTTGAGGTGTAGCAGGGGCCTGTCGCCTTCCTGACCGCGCGTCTGGAACGCCGCGGTGAAGGCCGTATCGAAGCGCGCCCGGAAGAGGTGTGGGCAGTCGCAGATCAACTGCGTGGCGTAGCCCTTCTCGCCGAGCAGCGCGGCAACGTGGTTCTTGCTGCTCAGGTCAATCGGCTGCCAGCCGTGGAACGGCCAGCCGATGCGGCCCGTGGCTAAATCGGTGCGATGAGGTATGGTCGGAAAACTGCCGACGATGACCCCGTGGATCTCGGCGGCGTGGTCGGCCGAAAACCGGTTCAGCTCCGGGGTCCGCACCGGCATGCTGACGCAACGGTCGCCAAGGTTATCGTAGCGGAACGTATCGGTGATCAGCAGGATGATGTTCTTCATGTTGCGCTACCCCGTCAGCACACCGCCTGGCAGACCGCAACCGCACGGCATTGGCCGCGCAGCCGGATCGACCGCCTAATCTAGCGCCGCTCAGTCCCATCCACAAACCGCCTGCAGTGGCGTCGGCGCAGGTCAGCTCCGTAGGGGTTTGCTTGTCTGAGAACCGCAGAGGGTCGAATGACCAAGGCCCCATGACGAATGGCAGAATCGCCTGCCGGGGCACCGCAGTTCTCTGGCGGTCAGGTCCGGCACCAGCCGGGGATCCTGCTTGTATGAGACTTGCAGCTACCTCGTATGACCCAAGGCGCTTCCCATTCCGCCCCTCGTCCGCCGCGGCAAGCATTTTCCGGGGCCTGTTCTTTGGACTGTGACCTCAGCGGAAGCGGAA
>CAILKC010000177.1 GCA_903834675.1 uncultured Victivallales bacterium
AATAGCCGGGACGGGCGGGGTGTCAAAGCGGCAACGGGGGGTGGCAGCGTCTGTCGGTACAGGCGCCACGGTGGCCCCATGAACGGGTGGCAATCCTGCCGCCAGTGTGGCAATACCGCCACGGTTGCCATCGCCACCGCCTGCAAGGCCTTTTCGGGCCGGCTTCTGCCTGGATGGCCCCTCTGGCCAGCCCCCCGGCGCTGAGACGCGCGCAAGACCTGCCCCTGGCCGCCCCAGGCGTGGGATGAACTGAAGCCGGAATGGTGCCGTAATGTGCCGGAATACCCCATGCCAGGCCGTATCGAAGGGTATCAGAGGGAAGCGCTGGAATGCCGTTTCATAGCTAAAACTGGCGCCCCGGATGCGGATCGAACGCATGACCTACGGATTAGAAGTCCGTTGCTCTATCCAACTGAGCTACCGGGGCATATCCATGTACGGCAGGGCGGGTAATCTCATCCTGTCCAGCGGCAATTCAACTCCGCAGTAATCCCGAGTATAGCCGCTCTGAAGCTGTGAGAGAACAACCGCTCCACACGTTGCGGGCCCACCGTAGCGGGCGCAACCGGGCATGATTCCGCCGCCGCTGTTCGACGGCGACCCCAATGCCGACACCGCTTCTCAGCCGTTGGCTGCCATAGCCACGAAGCGCCGCAGGTTCTCCAGACCGATCTTGATCCCGGTCAGCACGTCCTCCATACCCTCGAACTCGATGGAGAGCACTCCCGCGTAACCGGCCCGGTGCATCACCCGCAAGCACTGGAGAATGGGCACGTTCCCATGGCCGATGATCGCCCCGCGCCAGAAGTTTCCGCCTCGGGAAACTGCCCACCCTGTGCCTGGAAAGGGCATGGTTCCGGGCTTGAGATGGAAATCTTTCGCATGGCAGTGGAAGGCGTAGGGCAGGAGCCGACCTACCGCGGTCGGCGGATCGTCATCGGCGCAGATGAAGTTTCCCATGTCGATGAGGATACCGAAGTTGGGGTGGTTCACGGCCGTGACCAACTGCTCGACCCGGAGGCTATCCTGGCAGAAGTAGCCATGGTTCTCCACCATGGTCTTGATCCCCTTTGCCGCCGCATACTCGGTCACGCCGCGACAGCCCTCGGCCAGGCGCGGAATGGCGGCGGCGAAGCTCCGTACCCCCTTGTGGTCCGGCCCCCAGCCGCCCGAGGCGTCATGCCGCATGCCCGGCACGCCGAGAATGGCAGCGATATCGACCTCGCGCCGGACCCGCTCGATCTCCGCTTGCAGATCGCCGCCTGAACCGCGCAGGAAATCTGCCCCGATGGTGTAGTTGGCGATTTCGAGGCCCACTCGGGCGGCCTCAGCGCGCAGCTCCTGCGCGAACTCCGCCAACGTCCGGCCTTCGGGAACCGCGAGGGTAGAGAACTCAATGACGTCGAAACCCATCTCCTTCGCCTTCGCTATCACCTCGATCTGCTGCATCTGTCCGCCGCGCACCAGTCGGCTGAAACTGTACGAACTTACCCCGATCTTCATTGCCCCGTCTCCTTGCTGTCATGCATCGCGCCGCGCCACCCGTGGCGCGTGAACCCTCGAGTCGGTACGTCCGGCCTGGGCCTGGAAGCTGGGTTCTCTGCCATTCGCCGCGGGGAACCGCGGCCAACCCCGGTCGTGCTTTTGTCCAAGCCTGCGGCCCACACCATAGGGCAGGAGATGGCCTCTGTCGAGCGGCTTGAGGTCTTTGTAGAAGTCTGCGAAGCCCTGCCAGAGCCTCGTTCTTAGAGCCCTGTGTACGTTCCTGCGTTCCTGCCCCGGCGTTGCGTGGACTCGCGCAGGCTTCTATAGTATACTTGGTAGTGGACGAAGGCGTCCCGGGCGGGTAGCCGGGACGCGGTCGGGCAGGTAGCGTGGTAGTTCCCAGGCGCCGCGCGCGCCGCGATGGCAGGCCGTGATCCGACAACCCCCCCCAGAGACACTATGGCAAAGAATAGCCCAGCGGAAACGTCTGAGACAACGCCTGACGCCGAAGTCGACGAGGCGGGGCTTTCTGAGGCCGAATTGGAGCGCAAACGTCGGCAGGAGGCTCGCCGCGAACTCAAGCGTCAGAAAGGAGAGCTTGCCCGCATCCAGAAGGAGATGCGAGGGCCCACCTCAAAGTGGGTGAAGATCGCCATCGTCGTGATCGCCGTGTTGGTGGTGGTGCTGGCTCTGGGCGGCTACTTCATCTACTGCTCCTATTCCGTCGGCATCCAACGCGACAGCTTCACGGAGGAATACAACCGGGCCGACCTGACCCGGCTGAGGCAGTGCGCGCCTGACAAAGCCCGTGAAGTGGACGACTTGAAGCGGCAGGCCGAGAATGCGGACGGGGCACTTTCCTGGCAGCAGGTTATCGACAAGTACCGCGAGGCGGAAGAAAAGCTGATTCAGGCGGCGGCGGCGGCCACGAATAACGCGGATGCCTACGACAGCGCGCGTACGCGTTTCCGGGTGCTCAAGGAGGAAGCGCTCAAGAATAAGCTTGACCAGTATGGCCGCGCCATCTGGGCCAGGGTACTGGAGGCCGACACGGCGTCCTCCGCCCAGGCGGCAGAGGACTTCTCGATCGCGCTGGCGACCGAAAAAATGACTCAGACCATTCAGTTGCTGGAGAAGACCTCGACCTCCTACGCGAAGCTCAAGGATCTGGATGAGCTTTCGGCCAAGTTTCGCGCGCAACGCAGTTCGGTCGAAGAGAAGGAATGGGAGCGTAACGTCCCCGAAGCCTGGGCTGCGATGCAGGGCTTGCTCAAGCAGATTGAGACGGCCCAGGAATCCACCGACTGGGCTACCGCAGCCGATCTCTGCCAACAAGCCATGGCGATGATCGCGCCGGCCTTGGAGAAGATCACCGCCCTGAAGACTCAGGCTCAGGAAAAAATTAGCGTCATGGAGCAGGTGATCAAGACGGCTGCCGCCAGCGGGGTGCCCACGGCCAAGCCTGCCCTGTGGGAAAAGGTCGGAACCGAGGCGAAGAGTGCGCGCGACGGTTTCAGCCAGTCCGAGTACGCCACCGCCGCCCGAACCGCCCAGGAGGTTACGGCGATGCTGGGCGCAGCCGGGGAGAGCGTCCGACAGGCGCAGGAGGGCTTGGGCGACGCCATCACGCAGATTAAGAGACTCTATGACCGCGCCACCAGCGCCACCGCCTTTTTTGCCCAGAACTCGGCGGTGGCGTGGCGGGACGTTCAGGCTATGTACCGGCAGATTCCCGAGTTGCAGCGGCAAAACAAGACCTTCGAGTTGGTGGACCTCTGCAAGGTGCTCAGGGCCCAGCTCGAGGCGTTGGTCCAGGAGCGTGACCAGCTCTTCGCCGACACCAAGAGCGCGGAGGACCGGTTGGAGGCTGCCGCCAAGACTGCGCTGTTTCCACACCTGCAGCACAACTACCCGGAGCCGTACGAACGGATTGAGGACTTGCGGCGCATGGCCGGTCGGCGTCGTGACCGGGGCGAGCTTCGCGAAGCGCGAGACCTGCTGGTGCAGGCCGCCGACGGCCTGGAGAAGCAGCTCAAAGAGCTAGAGGGCGTGCGCTCGGAGGTCACGGAGTTGCGCGCTTCACTGAGCGATCGCAGAGAACGCTTCCGCGAGGGGATCCGCCGGTTCATGGGGGCGGAATCGCCGGATATGGCGCGGAACGTGGAGCGCATCGAGCAGATGCTGACGGGGCATCTATATGCGGATGCCTTCACGATCGCCAAAGGCCTGGACAAGCTGCTGCCAAAGACGCGGTACCAGGTGGCGTTGAAGGGCGCCGTAGTGGACTACGAGAAGGGCGTGATGTGGATTGCCGACGGCGGCAACGAGAGTAAGCAACTGGACTGGTACGAAGCGCTCAAGTGGGCCGCCGCCCAGCGCTTTGCCGGCTTTGATGACTGGCGCCTTCCGACCGAGGAGGAACTTTGCGATCTGGCTCGCCTGCCCGCCACGGAACGCCGCACGCTGTTCCCGAACACTGCGACCGGTGGGCACTGGTCCAAGATACCCGCCCAAGAAGTGGCTGAGGCGCTGGTGGTCAGCGTGCCCGCGGGAACCATCTCTCGCGAAGACAAACGCAAGCCATTTTACGTCAGGGCAGTGCGTCAACCTGAATGAGCCGGTCAGGGAGGCCTTTCTGCGGCCTCCGCCAGCTCAGAGTTGCCCCGGTCTGGCGGGCGTCTCCGTGGAGACTGGGGTTTGTCCGCAGCAATCGCGGGTCGAGGGAAGCCCCGTCGGGAATGGCGTGATGTCGCTGGCGGCGGTGATTTCCTCGCGGCTGCTCAGGCTTTACGCCCGACAGAGGACCTCGATCGCCTCGTCCGATAAGACGATGTCGGCTTTCCGGCGCGGCACATATCCAGCGACCAGAGAGAGAAGCAATGCCGGGGGGTGAAGCCCCCAAGGCTGCTAAGTTCTTGCCGACGACGCCGCGATATGGACTGCGGTGGCAAGTCCGCCTCGGGCGAACGCGACACCGCTTTAGCGGGCGCCTGTCGGCCGGGCTGTAGGTCTCAGCCCAAGCGGCGTTGGCGACTCACCGCAGCGAGTCTCTACCGCCGCACTCCAGAAGCGCCGAGCCGCCGCGGGTGAGGCCGTGATCTGCCCCGATCCGAGGGTCTCGTCGGGAATGGCAAACGGCCACCGGAAGACACATAGCAGCCTTGGCGAGGCCCCCCACGACACCCACATCTCGCCTCGATTCCGGCTTAGGCCCTCTTGCCAAAACCGAGGCCGCCACCGGTAAGACGCGGGGGGATCACTTGGCGAGAAGCGAGACGCGAGCGGCAAGCCGACTCTTCTTGCGGTCGGCCTTATTGGCGTGGATCGTGCCCTTCTTGGCCGCCTTATCGAGGTCGGAGAAGCACTGGCGCAAGGCGACAGTGGCCTGCTCGCGGTTGCCCGTTTCGATCGTCTCGTTCAGGCGCGCTTCGCTCGTCTTGACGCGCGACTTGCTCGCGCGGTTCAGCGTGCGCCGCCCAAGACTGCTGCGCAACCTCTTCTTGGCTGACTTGGTGGTCGGCATACCCGTACACCGTCTTTCTGATTCAATGGCCCAAATGCCCAACGCTCTATCTGCATCTCCGCGCCCGTGCGGAAACAGCCTCATCGTGTCCGCGCGGCTAATGCCGCCAAGACAAGCATGTACTTTCGTCCTTCGTCGAGGAAAGTCAAGCCCGCTGGTGCTGCACTTCCCTCGTGCTATATTCGTGGGTTCAGGCAGGTTGCGCGGCGCCGAACGCTCCCCTGGTAGAAGGCGCTGGGCCAGCGCTACGTCTGAAATCGGGCGTAGTCTCGCGGTGTGGAGGAACGGCATGTCTGCACGGGCTGACCGGCAGCGGGCTTGGGCGATAGGGCTGGCGGCGCTGAGCCTGCCCTTGCGGTGTTGGGGACAGACCGTCGACAGCGCGTCGGCGTCGACCCCGGAGGCGCCGGCCGTGCAGTTCCGGGCTCTCGATGTCCATGACCGCCGCGAAGCCTTGGCGGACCTTCTTCACCGGCTCACTCTGGAGCGCGACAGTCGGCGCGAGGAGCACCGCGCCTATGTCGAGGCCACGAGTGCCGCCCAGGCCCTGTCCGCGTTGCCGGACGACGACCAGAAGCTGCGCTCGTGTATGGCCTTGTCGGCCGACCTCGGGCGTCTGGAAGAGCAGCTCAAAGAGAGTCGCTTGCGGCGGCTGGAAGTTCTGGACCGCATTCAGGCGCAGGCCTCGCAGGCGAGTCCGGCGTCCGTCGAGGGCGCCCGTATCTTGCGTGAGGCGGACTCCGAGATGCGACTGATGCTGTCCCAGCAGGAGGAGCAGGCGCGCCGCATGGCGCTGCTGCGGCGTCAGCTAACGGCGTTTGTCAACCGTATTCCGCCGCCCGCCGAGTTTCGCGCCGCCAGTGGCGTGGCGATGCAGTTGGTGGGGGTGGGTGAGGCGGCATTCTACCTCAGCGTGACGCCGCTGTCCGTGGGCCTTTACCGGCGCTTCCAGCAGACGTTGGCGCCGGTTCATGGCTCGGACGAGTGGACCACGTATGCGGCCACAACCGGCCCGGACGCGGCGCTGACCGGGGTATCCTGGTTTGAAGCCCGGCGCTTCTGCCAATGGCTCTCGGCGCTGGACGGGGTCGAGTACCGCCTGCCGCCGTCCCAGGAGGCCGCGGTTATCGGCTCGGTCCGCCCGGCGGCCGGATTGGCCTTCTGGGGTGACGACCTGTGGAACCCCGACGACCATGTAGCGCGTCGGGATCTGAAGCGGTTCGGGGTAGAGCTGGTGACGGTGTGGGACCCGAGCGCTGTGCTGGCGCCGAAACCCGGCGCCTTCGGAGACGTGGCATTTGCTCGTTATCCGTCGCTGGCCATCTACGTGGTCGCGGCGCGCCAGATGGGGGTCGCGCACCGGTGGCAACGCCTGAATACTCCAGCGCCATGAACCTATACACCGGCATATCCAGACCGGGGCGGGTGCCCATCTCCGGCCTTGCCTTTGGGGTCTTGCTCACGGGGTTGATTCTGGTTGGCCCGGCTGTGTCCTGGGGCCAGACCGAGAGTGTCCGCCGTCGGGGGCAGTACCTGCGCACTGAGGTCTTACGCGCCGACGCAGAGAAGACGTACTCGTGTGCCCTGGCCCCGACGTCGGGAAGCTACCCGGCCATCCTCTTCCGGCGCCTGGAGCGGCTCAAACAGCAGGAAGCGCGGATCTACGAGGTCGTCGTGGAGGAGAAGACTACGGATGCCGAGACCGGTCGGGACAGCGTGACCTACCGGGTGTCGCCGGGTGACGAACTGCGCGGTGAGACCAGCATGCGTGAAACCACCCGCGATCTGGGCCCCTTTGCGGACGAGCCGTTCGTCGTCAATGGCTTTAGTCTGCGCACGAATGCCGCCGGTCTCTACGTCGATAGCGCCCAGAGGTTTCTCCTTCCCTTCGACGACCTCTCGGTCAATGTGGTTGACCTTGAAGTCCGGCATCTGGAGATGGGGATGGTCAGCGCCCGCATCAGCCGCTATCTCACCCTGCGCTGGGACACGAAACGTCCAGACGAACGGATGAAGCTGGTGCAGACGGATCTGCTCGTGTCGCTGGGCACGGATTTTGAACCCCTGACATCGGTCGGAAGAGAGGGGCTGAGCGTGCGCGTTTCCATGCCTGAGACCATCCAGCCCGGGCAGGATGTGACGATTAAGGTGGAAGCCATCAACGGGGGAAAGCGAGCGGTCAGTTGCCTGGTAGGGCGGCTGTTCAGCCGACATCCGTGGATGACGGGCATCAACGTCTATCTCGGCAACGTGCCTGCGGCCGGAAGCCGCGAGTTTGAGCGTCTGGTTCACGTCCCGGAGAGCGTAACTCCGGGATATGTCTTCGCCGTCATCGGTTTCTGGGACATCCTGGGAACCGCCAAGGAGCTGGCGCAACCGCTATCCAGCCGCATTGTGGCAGCAACCGCGCCGTCCGCGCCACCGTAGTCACCCGCCCTCAGCCCGACTGCGGTTTCGCCGGTCTGGGCTGAGCGTTCCCTGGCCGTCCGTCAAACCCTTCAGATGGGCTTGATGTTGCGCACTTCCTTACCGTCCATCTCGATCTTGATCTCGATGGCATAGCGCCGACCGGCACTCTCCCCCATGCCCCTGAAGGCCCAGTTCCAGCGCCACTTGTTGGCGTCCTTGCCCTCCAGCGGACACGAGGCCCGGTAGTCCCACTGTCCCGTGAAGGTCTTGCCGTCCACGGTCACGGGCATGTTCTGCAACACCATGGACAAGCTCATCGCCTTGGGGTCGCCGAGCATCGTGAGCCGCGGCGAATTCACCTTGATCACCCGCGTCTGCGTGCCGTCAACCAAGGTGATCGCGGTCGTGGGCAGCACGATCGCGCGGTCAACCTTCTCGTTGTCCCCCAGATAGTGCATTCCTGAACCATTGGCAAAGGGCACCGTCCGTGCCGCCGGGAAGGTCACCAACGGCTTCGGTGGCGGGGGCTTCGTTTCCGCCTTCTTTTCGTCTTTTTTCTCGTCCTTCTTCTCGTCCTTCTTGGCGTCTTTCTTCTCGTCTTTCTTGGCGTCTTTGGCCTGTTGCCGCTCACGCGCCCGGAAGAGTAACCCTGACTCGAAGTCGTACGCCGAACCGCGGAACAGCATGTCGGTCTTGATACCCTTGAAGGCCGGCGCCACCACATCGCGGATCTGGCGGCTCACCTTGACTGCCGAACCGGGCGCCCGGTTCGAGCTGATCTCAGTCGCCAAAGCCTTCACCTCAGGGGTATCCAGTCGCTTGCCCGCCACGGCGGAGAGTTCATAGATCCCGTACTCGCCCTTGCCCTTGAGGTTCAGCAGCGAGGTTTCCCCGGGGCGGAGTGGTACGCTCACGCTGAACGGCTGTGCGGTGCCAGGCACCTTTGGAGTGATCTTGAGAGTCTGAGATTCCGGCATCCCCACCCACACCTCGAAGTTGATAAGGCTCTGCTTGTAGAGCTCCTCTCGCATGCGCCGCCAGCCCAGAGTGGCGACGTACTCGATGTCCTCATGGTTCTGAACGATGACGTACGAGGGCTTGTCACGGTAATGGCTGACGAGCGGCCCGAAGCCGAGCTTATATCCGCAGATGATGGCGAAGGCGCACAGCGTGCATTGAATGCCGTAGTAGACGCGGCCACGGCGTTTTGCCGGCTTCGGCTGCTCCTTCGCCGCCGACGCCTCTGGCGGCGCTCCCTTCTGGGGTGATTCCGCCGACGCTGCCGGTGGCGTGGCGGTCATCGGTACGGCAGCTGCTTCCGCGGGCTTCTTCTCCGCGCTTGCCTCATGCCGCCGGACCAGTTGGAATCGCTTCTTCTTGGTCTCGCTGGTCTGTTCGGCTTGAATCTCGCTCATGTCCACTTTCTGAACCCCGTCCATGGGCATCAGCGGCGCCTCGAGCTCGGGCTCCTCCGCCTTTGGTTCAGCGCGTGGTTTCAGGCGTAAACCGCTCCCTTCCCGGACGGTTCCGACTGTCTGCGTCAGGGGCTTCCAAGTGTTGCCGTCCCAAATCAAGTCGGTCTCTGAAAGCTCCCCAGACAGCAGTTTCAGGCGGATGTCGTCCAGGGTCATCGGTAGGCCTTCTTCGGCCTCCCCCGCCCGATAGACCAGGCCGCACGCCGGATCGGAGGCGTGAGGGATGGGCACCTGCTGACCACATTGGCGACAAGGGATCATGCCGCCAGCGTACTGGGGCTCGGCGCGGTGAGCCGTACCGCAGGCGGGACAACGGAAAAGGATCATGGCACCACACTCCTCGATGGGGCGCGACACACCTACCGCGACCCGTCCTGAGCACCGAACGCGAGCCAACCCATCGCATCATTATACGGCCACGGCGCCCGGTTTTCCAGCGGTCGGCACACGGCGCCATGGCTGTTTCAAAGTTGGCAGCCTGGTTGCCTGTGAGAGCGTGAGAACGTGATGGTGTGATGGCGTCTCAGACCCCCGGCCCCCCCGTCCACAGTCTCACACACTCACGCTTTCACACGTCGTGCCGACCCGCAAGCACGGCTGCCGGAAAACAAAACAGCCCTGACAAGGCGCGGCGGCGGGAGTCAGTCAGGCTCTGGCGCGGGCCGCCGAGGCCGCCGGTCGCCACTGCCGTCCAACCCACGACCTCACCTGGCCCATTCCCCGGCACGGCCTGCTTCCTACCGGGAAGATCGGGTCCGCAGTCACGGCGGCCAACCGGGCACTGTCGCCAGCGCGCGTCGAACGGCACGGTACATCCGCCTTCCCGAGCTGTCAATTCCAGATACCAGCAATTCGGTAGCGGCAAGCCGGACAGAGTCCGTCCGCGCCGAGGCGGCAATACTGCACCGCGAAGCCACGCCGAACCACCAGGGTTGCGCCACACGCAGGACAGCAGGTGTCCTCCCCGCGTCTCGGGCTGCGCTGGTTGCCCGTGTACACATAGCGCAGCCCAGATTGTCGGCCGCGGTCACAGGCGCGTTCGAGGGTTGCCGCGGGCGTTCCTGGCGGCCCGTCGGACATCCGGTAGTCGGGGTGATAGGCGGAGACATGCCACGGCAGGTCCAGGCTCACCCCGGCCAGGAAGGCGGCTGTCTGCCCCAGTTCCTCTGACGAGTCGTTGAGACCAGGAACCACGAGGGTGGTGGCCTCGACCCAGACCCCGGCATGCCACAGCGATTGGATCGTGTCCAGAACCGGCTGGAGGCTGCCGCCCAGCCCACGATAGCCTTCCTTCGTGAAGCATTTCAGGTCGATGTTAGCGGCATCGAGGCAGGGCTGCAGGTAGGCCAGAGCGGCCGGACTGGCGAAGCCGTTGGAGACGATGCAGGTGCGCAAGCCGCGGGCGCGGGCGGCCTGGAACACCGCCGCCACCCACTCGGCAGCGATCAGCGGCTCGTTGTAGGTCGCCGCCAGCCAGCGGCTCCCCGCTCGCTCAGCCGCAGCCGCGAGCTGTGCTGGGGTGATCGGGCGCGGCGCCGCCAGCGCGCGCTCGTCCCTGAGCGTCTGCGAGAGGGTCCAATTTTGACAAAATGGGCAGTGGAGGTTGCAGCCCAGCATGCCGAAACTCAGTACGGTCGTGCCGGGACAGACATGGTACAGTGGCTTCTTCTCCAGGGGATCGACCGCGACGCCCGAGGTGTACCCCCAGGGCGCCAACAAACGGCCCTCCCGGCAGAACCGCAGGCCGCAGCCGCCGCGCTGGCCGGAAATGAGGCGGCAGTGATGCGGGCAGGCCGTACAGTGAACCTCGCCAGGCTCGGGGCCCGCCTGCTGCAGGATGGCAGGATGCGTGAGGCTGTCCAGAACAGCGGTGTACGCGACACTCACGGTCGTTTTCTCCACCACGGTCGGGGGTCGGCAGCGCTTCGCGCCGACGGCTCACGGAGACTCGACCTCGGCGTCTGGCGGGTCCCTTGGGCTGTCCTCATCGTCGCCGTCCTCATCGTCGCCGTCCTCATCGTCGCCGTCCTCATCGTCGCCGTCCTCATCGTCGCCGTCCGCGGGGAGCGCGTTCTCGCGGCTGAACTTCGGGTGACTGCCGGCGATCACGACGACGGCCTCGCCCTTCACCCGAACCTCAGCGAACTCCGGCGCCAAGGCCGTCAGCCAGCCTCGATGCACGCGCTCGAATTGCTTGGTCAACTCGAGGCACACGGCCGCCCGTCGATCTCCGAGGACCTCGAGGGCTTCGGCCAACAGCCGCCCGAGCCGGAAGGGCGACTCGTACAGCACCAGCGTGTGTGGCAGCTCGCGTTCCTGCGCCAGCGCGGCGCAACGACGCCCGCTCTTGCGCGGGAGGAAGCCCTTGAAGGTATAGCTCGAGGTCGGCAAGCCGGAGACCAGGAGGGCAAGGGGAATCGCGCTGGCCCCGGGAATCGCCTCAATCCGATGGCCCGCAGCGAGCGCCAATGACACCGCGGTGTAGCCGGGATCGCTGAGGCTGGGATACCCCGCGTTGCTGCATACGGCCACATTCCTGCCCGCATCCAGATGGGCCAGGATCTGTGCCGCCGCCCGGGCTTCGTTATGCTCATGGTGGCTGAAGCAGATCCCCGGCCGAGGGATGGAGTGTCGTTGCAGCAGTACCCCCGTGCGGCGGGTATCCTCACAGGCGAGGACCGGGACCTCGCCGAGCACACGCAGTGCCCGCAGCGAGATGTCCTCGAGATTGCCGATCGGCGTTGCTACCAGGTACAGAGTCGACATGTTGCCGCCTTTGGAGGAAGACCCTACGCCACTCGCCGTCGGCCATACTTGGAGGCGGGGGTGGCCCGCGAGAAAGCCCAGCTGCGGATGTTCTTGATCTGCTGCTCCATGGTTTCGGCGAGCGGCACAATCTTGCTGATGGCCACCGACAGATCGCGCTGGTTGAACAGACGTCCTTCATAGTAGGCATCGGTGCGGGCGCTGATTGCGGCCTGCTCGATCTCCGCGCCGTTCCAGCCCTGAGTCATGACCGCCAGCATCTTGAAGTCGAAGTCGTCTGGGTTTGCCCCGTTTCTGGCCAGGTGGATGCGAAAGATGTCGGTGCGTTCCTCATCCACCGGCAGATCGCAGAAGAACACCTGGTCGAAACGGCCCTTGCGGATGATCTCGGCGGGCAGGGCGCTGATACGGTTGGCCGTGGCGGCAACAAAAATCAGGGGTGGCTTCTCCTGCATCCAGGTCAGGAAGGCGGAGAAGATGTGCGAATCGATCTTCACGCCGTTATCCTCCATCCCCAGGGCGTTCTCGATCTCATCCAGCCACATGATGGCGGGCGCCACCGACTCGATCGTACGCAGCGCCTTGTGAAAGGCCTCTTCGGGGGTGCCGTACAACCCCGAGAAGACCAGGTTCATGTCCAGGCGGAACAGCGGGACTTGCCACAGCGAACTGATGACCTTTACCGCCAAGCTCTTGCCGCAGCCGCTGACGCCCATCATCAGCAGGCCCTTGGGAACGGGCACCCCCGCCGTCAGCGCCTCGCGGCTAAAGAGTCGTCGACGCTTGAGCAACCATTCCTTCAGATTGTCGAGCCCGCCAAGGCTGCCAATATCATGGCGCGGCGGCGAGAACTCCAGGTATCCTGACTTCTTCACGATGCTGCGCTTCTCGGCAAAAATTTCGTCGAGCAACGGATCCTTATCCGTATGTCCCCGGCGCCCGACGCGATGCAGGACCTGCCGGATCTCCGTCTCGGTCAGACCCTTCAGCGCCAGCACGACCTCACCCGCGGCATCTTCGGGCAGAGCGTACTCCGGCCGCTCGGTGCGCAGCCGTGCCAACTGCGCCGCGATCTCGCTTTCCGTGGGCGGGGCGATCTCCACCAGGTAGACCTCTTTGGTCAAACTCTCGGGCAACACCAGTTCCGGGGCCATAATGAACAGGTGCCGACGCTCGGTCTCACGGCTGCCGTAATAGGCGTCGCGCAGGGAGCGCGTGACCTCGGGACGCGCCATGAACGGCGCCAGGTCCTTGAGCACAAAAAAGCCGACACCTGGCCGTCGCGCGATCGCCTCCAGGGCGCGAACCGGGTCCCGGGTCGCCGCTGCGTCCGGCTCTCCCTCCAGCCCCTGTACGCAAGTCCAGGTCACGACGGGCACGTTGGCCTCGGCGGCGACGGCGCGCAGGCCGACCATGACGCGCTCTTCCTCGGAAGACAAGAGGTAGACCAGCGGACTACGACCCTCCACCGCGCTGCGAAGCTGGTCGGTTAGTGATGACATCGCCTGTTTCTCCAAGGCACCGCGAAGTGCTTCGCCATCCCTGGCGCACGACTGGAGCGACCCGGGGATCCCACCGGTGGCGCCACCGGGGGTGCCGCGCTGTGTGCCCGTCAACCCGAGGCGGCAGGACCGCGGGCCGCCGCGCCGGGGGAGTGTGCGCCTGCGGCTCTTTAGTATGGACGCGCGCATGCTCGAAGGCAAACCGGCCCGACCACCGCGGGCGCAGGTCAGCTCCGTAGGGGTTTCTGTTTCGATCGTCTCCGCCTCCGGCGAGCAGAACGGGTCACGTGACTCTTGGGGGAGACTCCCGGCGGGATGTGTCGCGAATGCCAGACGCCGCGGAGCGCTGAAAGCGCGGCCATTCCTCAGCCCAGGGCACCGCCCTGGGAAGGGAA
>CAILKC010000178.1 GCA_903834675.1 uncultured Victivallales bacterium
CCTCGGTGCGAAGGTAGGGTAGATGGCTCGCCCCTACAGGGCTCAAACCCATAACCATTCTATTCCCAGGGCGTTGCCCTGGGCTGGTATGGCAGCGCGCCTTCAGCGCTTCAGACGGACTCTCTTATTGCACAGGTCGCAAAAAAGGCTGATTTGCCCAATAGTGAAATCTGTCTGGAGCGCTGAAGGCGCGGCCTTGGGCGCCCAGGGCTAACGCCCCATGAACGCTAAGAGTGTCACGCTGAGACCTTCGCACCGGGCAACAAGCGCAGGGTGACGATGGCAGCGGGGGCCAGGGTCACCTCGGCGCCGCCGTCCCGCGCACAGGCATTGCCGGCCGCCGGCTCTTCAGCGAGGGTGACGGACTCCGCCGCTGCGAGGGGTCGGTCAGGCAGCTCGATACGGGTGTGGAGCGTCTCCGGGGTGGGATTCCACAGGCGCAGCATTAGGCCGCGGCCGTCCTCCGCCTGCTTGAATGCCAGCATCTGCACCGCCGGTTGCGAGATCCGCAGAAACCCGCCCAGCGCTGGCAGGGCGCCATCGCCAAGGGGCCCGCCACGGCGGGAGAACACGGCCTGCAACGGCGTCACCGCCGCCGCCCCAAACCCGGCGCAAACCGCCGCCGCCCCTGGCGCGGGCAAGAAGCGGTAGCGAAACAGCAGCGGACCACTCTGGGAGACGGAGAAGTTGGTACCGAGGTTGTTGTAGGTGACGCAGGAGTAGATGGCCCCGCCCCTCGGTTCGTCAGCAGGTTGCGGCGGCAGGTCCAGCGCCGGCGGGCAGAGGCACGAGTGAGCGGGTGACACCCGCGGCGACCAGAGGCGCCCGAGGCTGACCACGGGCGCGTCCAGGCTGCTCCACAGGACGCCTGCGGCCCCCTCGGCGAGATGAACCCAATTCTGCACCGTAAGCCGGTTCAGGAAGGCCCCGGGCAGGCGGTCCGTCGCTGGATCGTAGGCGCACAGCGGCGTCTCGCAGGTGAAGCGCCCGGCGGGCAGAGCGAAGGGGAACGCCAGGGAGGCCTGCAGCAACGGCGTCGGATCCTTCAGCAACGCCACGGAGAGATCGATCTGCGGCTCGTCGGCCCAGAGCGCGAGGGTCAGTTCCACCTGCGGATGGCCGTGAACCGTGAAGCGGCTGCGCAAGGCCACGCCGAGGGGTCCGCACCAGGCAGTCTCCACACCCAGGCACTGTGGGCGGTGTTCGGCGCCGTTGGGCTCCTGCACCACCAGCGCCCCGAACGGGTGCGGCGCCTGGCGGTCGATCCACTCGCGGCCATCGGCTTTCCCAAGCAGGCTGCGCACAAAGCCCGTCGTCGCGTCCAGCTCGACCCGCCAGTGTCGGTTTTCGATCACCGTGCCGCGGAGCTGTACTGCATTCGTGAAGACCGGCGGCTCGACGCAGGGCGCCAAGCGGTAGGTCCGATAGCCCAGGCCGGGCACGGGGCCGGCCTGGAAGCAGAGGCTGCGCTTCATCCCCTGCGGCGACTCGAAGAAGCCATAGCGGCGGTCCCCGGAGCCAAGCCCCAGGCGCTGTGCCGCATAGGGCTCCGGCCCCAGGGGTGAGTCCAGCTCGATGATCTGGTATGGCACCGTGGCGCCAGTGGTCACATCCACCAGGTTGAACCGGCCCTCCACCAGCTCCGGCGGCGGATGCACCGGCCAGCGTGTATTGAGGATGACGCCGCGCAGGTGCCCAACGCCGGCGGGGTCGTGGTCGGGCGGAACCCGCACCATGTCGCTGCCAGCATTGTCGATCTCGCGCAGCGGGGTGGACACCATCCCGGTGCGCTCGTGCGGCAACGAATTGAATACCACCAGGTGAATATCGGCGGTCTCGAAGCGGATCGCATCGGCGAGGCGGGCCATGGCTTTACGGGCCACGTCGTGAGCCCAGGTGAGGCCACGCCAGGCACGTATGGCTTTCTCCAATTCCGACGCGGTGCAGGTTGGCCCGCACGGCAGATGGTGGCCCCAGGTATGCTCGTCGTGCAGGAGCACATCCCGCCAGGCGTCCGCAATGGTTTCCGCTGGATAGGGATGGTCCAGACGCAGGGCCGCCGCCGCCGCCAGCGCCTCGGCGGCAGGCAGGTCGGCATGGGTACGGCGGTTCGCCGCCGTGGCGGCCGCCGTCGAGGTGGCGCCGACCGGATAATCCTGGCCGGGCACATCGCCCCGCCGCACCGGCAGGGCCGCCAGATCGCACTGGCCGACAAAGTCCGCCAGGAAGCGGGCGTTGGTGCTGCATACCAGGCGCGGCCAGGCCCAGGTCCGGTTCCAGTCGCGGATGGTGTCGGCATAGTCGCCGATGTAGGGTGAGTTGTCCCGCGCTCCGCCCGACACCGGCCAGCGCAACACCTCGTGCGGGTAGCCCTGGCTCTCCAGTTCAAGCAGGCGCTTGGGCAGGCCGGGCAGCGTGCCGCGGCAGTCTCCGCCGCAACCCCGGTTGCCGCACCAGAAAAGCAGCCGTTGGCCCGACGGCGACTCCCACCAGAAGGCCCCCGGCACGCCCTTGCGGCCAAACACGGCTTCCTCGTCCCAGAACGACGGCAGATTGCGCCCGCCCCAGCCGTAATACAGCGGCAACCCGGGGCAGATGAGCCGGACTCCGGCGCCAGCCAGGACCTCGCTCAGACCCCAGGCAAACCCAGGAATGTCATTGTGCTCGGCCGAGACTATCGGAATGCCGTACTCACGCCTGAGCTTGAAGGCAGGATAGAGGGCGCGCACCAAGGTCTCATGGCCGCACAGCTCGGTGGTCAGGTTGCCGTAGAGCGCGGTCAGCTCGAACTGACCACGCCGCAACAGCTCGATCAACCGCGCCGCGCGCCGCGGCGGCCCCCGACGCAGAGCGTGCTCCAGCGACCAGGCCTGCTCGATCACCAGACGGAAGCGCGCCGCATCGGGGTAGCGCCGCGTGTCGCCGGCCATCTCGATGGCCTGGTCAAGCCAGGTATCCTGCTCCGCCAGAACCCGCGACGGCAGGCTGGTGTAGCCCAGATCGTGATGCGACAACTGCACCACGTGAACCGTCCAGTGGCGCGCTCGCGGCACCCTCAGGACCCGCCTCTCCCCTGCCCCGCCAGCCTCCACCAGTTGCACCGCCAGCTCGTCACCGGCCCGGACTTCGGGAATGAATACGTCATGCCACGACTCGCCCCCGGACACCTCGCCCAAAGCCACCTCCCACGAGCTCGTTCCAAGGCTGAACCGAACCCTGGTCCGGGTCGGCGGGCCCTCGTTCCGAAGACCCAGCCGCAGGCGTTGTGCCAGGCCGTGGGGGGTACGCCGCAGGAAGACGGTAGGCTGGATGTCAGTGATGCGGATCATGGCCATACCCTACCCCGCATGCAAACACCTTCCAACGGTCGAGGCGGTGTCGGCCAACGGCACGTTCCTGTCTTCCGCCCGCAGGGCGTGGAGGTCGGCGGGCCGTCATGCCGGAAGGCAGGACTTCCGCCGGCTCCAGGGCTGGGGATACGGCGGGGACCGCCGGCTCTGGCTGGGGATACGGCGGGGACCGTCGGCTCCACGCCTGGCGCAGGCCGAGCATATACAGAAACGGCAGGTAGTGCTCTACGGTTCGCTTGCCCCAACTCCTGGCGGTAACTCGTCGCGTTCTCAGCGCTCCAGCACCAGCACGCGCACATCCAGCGCCGCGACCTCAAGCACGAGAGCCTCGCCCTCGCGGCGCAGAGGATCGCCGAGCAGATCGCTGACCCGTTTCCAGCCGACGACATCGAGGCTCTCGACCACGGGGGCCGCGGTCGGGTTGGTGAGGATCCAGGCTTCCCTGGTGCCGGCAAGACGGCGCCGCCGCAGCAGCCGCCCGGCGCCATCAGGCAGCACGCCGCACTGGCGCAGGATCTCGAGGATGCACCCTGCGGAGTCCGCATCGCGATGGGCGGTGCCGCCGTGGCCGGGGTACGTCCCCAGCAGCCAGGCCTGGCCGCGCCCGTGCCGCCGGACCACGCCGGCCACCGCGTCACCGTGCAGCAGACAGGCCGTGGCATCCGCGGCGGGTTCGAAGGTCTCGATGTAGAGGTTGGCCCGCAGGTGTTGTCCCTGGAGCGGCCCAACCCCGGCCAGCATGGCGGCATCGAGGTACTCGCCCCAGGTGCGCTCCTCGGGTGACCAGCGCCGGGCGCCATTGGGTTCGCGCACCATGGTGAAGCTGCGCTGGCGTACGCCGAACAGCGCCGCCATGGCCGGCGACAGCTCGCCCCGGTTGCAGTAGGCGTTCTCGCTGAGGCGGCCGGGCGCGGCCTCGCAGACCAGGCAGCCGCCCGCCTCGACATACGCGGCCACCTGCGCCGCCACCTCCTCCGACAGGGAGATCGGGAAGGGCATGATCAGCGCCTTGTACTCCCGCGCATAGGCCTCTCCCAGTTCCGCGACCTCGATGAAATCCAGCGGAATCGAAGCGTCCCAGCAGCGCCGATACCAGCCACGCGTGGCATAGCCGACCTGCCCGATGGCCTGCGGAAAGACGTTGCAGAACTGGTGGTTGCGTTCATTCACCAGGACCGCTACCTCGGCCCGCGCCAGGGTCGGCTGGCCGAACAATTCCGGGTAACGGTTCAGAGCGCGACCGAGGCGGCCCGCCTCGTCCAGGCGGGGGGTCTGATCGCCGGCGCTGTCCAGCAGGCTGAAGCCATTGCATTCGGCCGCCGCGACCTCTGCCCGGGTGACCCAGTACGACAGCGCCGAGATGCCGGAACCGACCGCGGTAAACACCCAGCGCCGAAGGTCCTCGGCCGACGGCACGCGACCCTTGTGAAACCCCGTGCTGACCGGACCACCCTGGAACTCGGCCGCCCAGACCGGCCGACCGCGCGGGTTGGCGCAGCGGGTGTAGTCGTAGCGCAGCGCCACGCCATTCCAGGTCTCGTTGAGCAGGGCCCGGTGCCGATCATAGGGCTTGGCCGCTTCATCGTCCCAGCCGTTGAAGGGACCCCAGGCCGGGTAGCAAGACGAGCCCAGGAAGTCCTGGCAGCGGGCATAGACCCAGTCCTGGCCAGAGCCGACCAGCGGAGCGCCCTTGTGGGCAAAGACAGGCCGGTGCAGCGGATCGGCGGCACGGATGGCCGCAGCCCGAGCCCGCAACACCGCCGGGATCTGCGCCGTATCCATGAAGCGCCGAAATTCGATGTCCTGCACCCAGGGCTGCGAGGGCACGCAACGTTCGGGCACAATGTCTTCCCATTCGGCATAGCGGCTGTTCCAGGCGCGGTTCAGGGCCTCGAGGTCACCATGCATCTCCCGCAGCCAGCGCCGATAGTGCGCCAGCGTGTTGGGGCAGTAGCAGACGTGGTTCCCGGTGCTGCCTTCGGCCCAGTAGCCGATTTCCTGCCAGGTGTTCCACACCACCAGATTCTCGTAGCGGCCCAACGCCCCGACCAGCCGCGTGATGAAGCTGAGCTGGTCGGCCAGGGCGCCGGGATGATCGTAGCACGGCCCCGGCTTGCCATCCGCCGGCAACGTGGTCTGCGCCTGATACGCCACCGGCAGACCATTGCGGCCGACCATGCGGCAGTCGGGGTGCTTGCGGTACAGCCAGGAGGGCGCCTGCTCGCAGGTCAGGCCGAGGTAGATGCCGAGATCGAGCGTCGCCGCGTACTCGATGAGCTCCTCGTAGCGCGAGAAGTCGCAGTCGCCCTCCCGCGGCTCGTCGATCATCCAGTGCTCTTGGAGCTTGATCAGGTTGAAGCCCTGGCGCTTGAGCAGCTCCATGTCGCGCTTCAATTCGGCCATGGGCGGCATGGGCTCGCGGCAGAGATGTGAACCCAGGGGAAAGACGCGGGCGAAACTCGTGATGTCCATTATCGAAGCACTCCTGTTGCTCGCGGGGAAACCTGGTTCTGCGCCGCCGCGGCGAGCGCGGCGGATCCGACCCGTCCGACCCGTCCGACCCGTCCGACCTGTCCGATCAGGCTGAGGCTCAGCGGCGCCCCACGGCCGCCAGCGCCTCGTCAGGCAGCGGCACGAGCTGGCCGGTGCTGCGGTCCGCGGGCATCTGCGCGCCCACCTGCCGGAGCCAGTCCGACAAGTGCCCGGCCAGGGCGCCAGCGACGCCGGGGCAGTCGCTAAGCCGGTTCGTCGTCTCGCCGAGGTCTGCCGTGATATCAAAAAGCTCGAATCTCCTGTCTGTATGGTAGTAGATGAGCTTCCAGGCGCCAGCACGGATGGCGCTGAACGGTCCCAGGCCGGGGCCGGTGGGGCCCCAGAGATTCGGGTAGTGCCAGAAGAGGGGCCGTTCCCCCGGCCACTCGGCGGCCTGCCGCAGAAGCGGGACGAAGCTGCGCCCGTCGCCCGGGGGCAGGACGGGCAACCGGCTGGCGGCGCCACTGGCCTCTAGGAGCGTCGGCAGAATGTCCTCCACCATCGTGTAACGGTCGCAGACACTGGCCGGAGCCGTCACCCCAGGCCAACGCACCAACATCGGCACCCGGATGCCGCCCTCGTGCGCCGAGCCCTTACCGCTACTGAGCGGGGCGTTATGCGTGTGCGGCGCCCCGCCGCGACCGTGAGCGCTGAGACCGCCATTATCGGACAGGAAAAGCACCAGCGTGTTGTCGCTGACGCCGTGCCGGTCCAGCGCGTCGAGCAGATCGCCCAGGCTCTTGTCCATGCCCTCGATCAGGGCGGCATACTGGGCCTCCGTCTCGTCCAAGCCCGCGTCACGGTAGGGCTGGATGAAACGCGGGTCCGGCGCGAAGGGCACATGCACCGCATAGTGCGACATGTAAAGGAAGAATGGGCACTGATCCCGCACCGCCCGGTCCAGCTCGGCCAGGGCTTCACGGGTCAAGGCCTCCGTGAGGAAGGTATGAGTGTCGTGATACTTGGCCAGCCCAGGAATATCCCAGAACGAGTCAGCCTTGCGCCAGGCGCCGCTGAAACCCTGTTCGGACAGGTAGCTGCCCGGCCCCCCGGCGGCGTGTCCGGCAACGTTCACCTCGAAGCCGAGGTTGAGCGGGTCGGCGCCGGGGGTATCGGCGGCGCCGAAGTGAGCTTTACCGATATGGATCGTGCGATAGCCGACCTGGCGCAGCAGCCCGGGCAGAGTCGGCGCACACACGGCGCGCGGCGTCGTGGGGTCCAGGCTGATGCCATTCACATTCCACTCGGGCGGTACGATGAAGGGGTGCTTCGCATCGGTGGCCCGATCGCGATGCATGGTCCAGTTGGTCACCCGGTGACGGGCAGCGTTGAGCCCCGTCAACAGGCTGACCCGTGAGGGCGAGCAGACGCTGGCGACGTAGGCCTGGGTAAACTTCATGCCCCCCGCCGCCAGTCGCGCCATGGCCGGCGTGCGGTAACGCCGGTTGAACGGGGTTACCTCGGTGTGGAAGGGCACCGAGGTGTCCTGCCACCCCATGTCATCCACCAGAAACAGCAGAATGTTAGGCGGCCTCACGGTCGGCGCTACGCTTGACGGCATGGCTGGGGCTCTCCGTGCTCCGGCGGCGCCGGTCTGGCCTGACGAGGCCGCGAGGCGCCGCGTGGCCCCTAACCTACAGCCATAACCGCATCGGCGCAGGCGCTGAGCATTGGCGGGCAGGGCTGTTTTACGAAACTGGGCTGGGCGTCGCAACCACCCGTGGTCTGTCTGCCGTATCTGGTTGCGCGAGAACACACGCCGTCAGTCATGGCACAGGCGCCAAGCCAAAGCGGTGTCGCGGTCGCCGTCGGCGACCTTGCCACACGCACATGGCCGAGGCGCGATATGGGCGTGCGGCAGAGGGCCTCAGGGGCTGGCCGCGAGCCGCGGCCGCTCCATTCCCCTGGAGAGGCGCCTGGCCTCAGGCGCTGGCCGCGAGCCGCGGCCGCTCCATTCCCCTGGAGAGGCGCCTGGCCTCAGGCGCTGGCCGCGAGCCGCGGCCGCTCCACTCCC
>CAILKC010000179.1 GCA_903834675.1 uncultured Victivallales bacterium
AATAGCCGGGACGGGCGGGGTGTCAAAGCGGCAACGGGGGGTGGCAGCGTCTGTCGGTACAGGCGCCACGGTGGCCCCATGAACGGGTGGCAATCCTGCCGCCAGTGTGGCAATACCGCCACGGTTGCCATCGCCACCGCCGAGCGCCGTCGAGGATCACGTCGAGGGGCCGCCCAGCAGGCCATTCCCGACCGGCTTCTACCGCGACCCGGCAAACGACCTGGCCGGCGACGGTGGACGCGGCAGACGGGCGCTGGCGGGCCGTGGTGACGGGATTTCAGTGGAGACGGTAGTTCTTGGGCCGGAATGGCGGCACTTGGGCCGGAATGAGGTGGTACGGTGTCCCGGTACCGGCCGGTGACGGTACTACCCATGCGAGTGATCCGGCTGCGCTTTTCGTGGCCCATGCATCGGCTGCCGGCGATAGGCGGGATGGGCCGGATTGGCATGTTTCACCGTGCTTGCCGTGCGGGATTTAGCCTCAGAAGGGCTTGGGCCGGTTTGGGCCGCTATGGGCCGAAAAGAGTCGTTTCACGGCGTATCACAGGGTATCAAGAGGGGACGCCAGGAAGGCGTTTTGAGGCTAAAAGTGGTAGCGGCTCCCAGATTCGAACTGGGGACAAACGGATTATGATTCCGTTGCTCTAACCAACTGAGCTAAGCCGCCACCTGAAACGAACAGGCTCATACCATAGTGCGAGCCGACACTGAGTCAACGCCACGCTGGCCGCGCCTGCGGCTTTTTCGCTGGCAGACAGGTCGGCAGAGCTTCGGTGGCAGGCTGCCGAGGGTCGCTTCCAGAAGCATGGGCGCTGGCGCCGGCGGATGGGAACCGCGATTGCCGCGGTATGGCACAAGGCTAACACGATGTGCCTGTGGCCTTGCACGTCTGGCCCCGGCAACAGACCCTGAAGCCAAGCCAGGCGGCTCAACGCGCGGCGCCCTGGCGCGACCCCCGCGCCCAGCCCGAGCGGGCCGCGACGAGGTCATCCACGCTGAGGCCCTGCCAATGGGGCAAGGCCAGGAGGTGTTCCAGCAGGGTGGCGCACGCCAGCGCATCGTAGAGGGCATCGTGGGGAGCCAGATGGGGGCAGAGGCCCCGTACTCGCGCGGTGAGCCCAAGGGCATCGACCAAGTCTTCCAGACGATGGCTCGGACTCCGCGGGTAAGCGATGCGCGCCAATTCCAGCGTGTCCACCCAGGGCCCGAAGTGGTGCAGCGGAAAGGCCTCGCCCAGGAACTTCTGCTCGATGGCTGCATGGTGTGCCACCAGCACGCGCCCCAGCAGCCACGGACTCAGCACCGGCCACAGGTCCATCAGCAGCGGCGCGGTGGCGAGTTCGTCCCGCAGTAGCGCGTGCCGTCCGGGAGCGTAGGGATTGAAGGGCCGCCGGCCGACTCGCAACAGGCTGGAGAAGGAATGACTCTCCGCGACCCGCCCGGCGTCAAGCAAGGCGATGCCGATCTGCCAGGGCTCATTGGCAAGAGCGGCGACGCTGCCGGTACTCTCGAAATCAAGCACCACAAACTGGACGTGACCTGCCAGCATCACCCCTCCGAATCGGCCTCAGACCCCGACGGCCGTGCGCTCGATCAAGGCGTCCTGCCAGCGTTCGGCGAGTTCGGTGAAGCGAGCGCTGTAGCCACTGATTCGGACCAGCAGCCCGGAGTGCTGTTCCGGGTGTGCCTTGGCTTCGCGCAGCGTTTCGGCCGAGGTCGTGTTGAAATGCACCTGGAAGCCACCGCGAGCGAAGTAGCCGTCCACCAGCGCCGCCACCCGGGCGACGCCGGCCGAGCCTTCCGCGTCCGCCGGGCTCAGGCTCAGGAGCAGCGGGTTGCCGCAGCCGAACAGATCGTGCCGCAGACTCGCTGCCGAGTTCAGTACGGCAGTCGGTCCCGCCTGGCGCCCGAAGACGCCGGGGCCGCAGCCATACGACACGCGGTCGCCCTGGCGGCGGCCGTCCGGCGTGGCCGGACAGGGCATCATGATGTCGCTGCCAAACAGGAAAAGCCCCGGATAGGGCCGTACCCCATGCGCCAGCGGGTGGTCGAGCACCAACCGCCCCAGGACTTCGGACAGCCGTCCCGCCAGCGCGTTGGTGAAGTCTGCATCCGTCCCATACTTCCCCGGTAACGCCCGGCAGCGCCGCAAGACCGTGCCATCGGCGAAATCGGCCTCCAGGGTCTGCCGCAGTTCGCGCAGGGTCAGGGCCCGGTCCTGATAGACCAGTTCACGCACCGCCTGGAGGCTATCGACCGCGGTGCCCAAACCCAGGATGTCGACGCCGTAGAGGTTGAAGCGGGCGCCCCCCTCCTCGGCGCAACGCCCCGACTCCAGGCAGCCGGTCACGCAGAGGCTCTCAAAGGGCGACGCCGTGGCCTTTGCGCGCTGCTCCCAGGACGTCTGGAATCCGGGCAGAATGACCTCCCGGTAGCGCCGTCGCAAGAAGGCCGTGAAGCCGGCTTCGAACTCCTCGTAGCCCGCCGCTGACGCCTGTGCCAGGTAGTCGCGAAAGAGGGTAGGCAGGAGGATGTTCCCCGCCACGGTATAGGGCATCGCATCCCCTTGGGGCGTGGCCTCGTAGCAGCCGACAATGCCATAGTCACGGGCCCGTGGCAGCGGAATACCGGCCGCCTCGAGCGCACGAATGACCACCGGGTCGTTGAGGAACGACGGCATGCCGAACCCCAGTGCCGCCAACTCGCAGGCGGCCCGCCGGAAACCGGCAGAGCTATCCGGGCCGAGGCGGACCGAAAGAGATGGCTGCCAGACGCGCAGGTCGCGGCAGACCTCCAGACAGAGCCTGGAGAGCGGATTCTCGGCCCCGCGCCCGGCCTCGTCACAGCCGCCCACCACCAGATTCTGCGACTCGTCGCCCTCGCAGCACTTCAACCAGAAACCGCTCAACAGATCCCGCGCCTGGATCTCATCCAGGATGCCCTCAGCGAGGTCGCGCCGCAGGTACGGCCACAGGTACTGATCCAGTCGGCCAAAGCTGATGGCCGCGGTCGAGGGGGATTCGGCGTGCAGGAACACGTGGGTCAACCAGGTGAGCTGCAGCGCCTGCTGGAAGGTGCTCGGCGGGCGGTCTGCGATCCAGGCGCAGGCCTCGCCGGCCTGGCGCTCCCCGGCGGCGGCGGCGGCCTCGGCATGCCGGGCAATGAAGCAGGCAAAGGCCTCCAGCGCCCGCGGAAAGGCAGCCCGGTTCGCGGGCGACACCCAGGCCGTTACCGGTACCGCGGCGAGGTCGCAGCGCAGTCCTGAGATGCCGCGGCGCAACACCCGTCCGTAGTCCACGACGATGTGGCCAAGGTTGCCGCGAAACTGCATGGCCCGCGCCGCTTCGTCGCCCAGGATCTGCGACCACGGCGGCGCCATAAACCGCTGCGAACCGACAATCAGCTCGTCGGGCCGCAAGCACACGGGCATCTCCCGCGCAAAGGCTTCCAGAAAAGCCGCCTTGCGCTCGACTTCAGGCGCGCCGACCGAGGCGCGGTACTCCCGCGCTGCCAGGCGTGCCAACGCCGTCTGTTCGGCGCGGTCGGTCAAACGCGAGCCCCGGCAGGACGCGAAGTCCGCCAACACTGCTTCACGGAGACGCTCGATGCGCGAGTTCATGGGCCTGAGTTCCCGGCCGCCCGACGCGCTTCAGGTGCGCCACCAGCGGCGACGCCTACCGTACTGCCGGAGGCGCAGGCCTCAAACGGCCTGGCGCCGTATGCCGTGTGCGGGCGGACGGGGCGGACATTTCGGACGGGGCGGACATTTCGGACGGGGCTTCCCGCCTGCGCCTCGCCGCCTCGCCGCTTCGCCGCCTCGCCGTTTCGCCGCCTCGCCGTTTCGCCGTTTCGCCGCCTCGCCGCCTCGCCATTTCGCCGCCTCGCCGTTTCGCCGTTTCGCCGCCTCGCCGTTTCGCCCCCTCGCCCCTGGGTCCCAATCCGCCGACTGCGCCACTCGTCTTGCTGGGTGACAGGCAGCGGGGTGCTGCACCCTTGGGCAGGCTTGTCAGGCAGCCTTCGCTTATGCCACCCATGCGGTACATCACAGCACTCTTGACAGGGCTAGCGGCGCTGGCCGCCGAGCCGTGCCTGGCCTCCCCCGCGGCGGTACAGTGGCCGGATCGCGCCTGGCTCATGGCCAGCCTGGTCCATGAGGTCCCCGGCATTCTCAAGACCCAGAACCCGGAAAATGGGCGCTTCGGCGGGGATCCCTGGGTCTGCATGGAACAGAACGTCATCTTTCCTCTGGCTGCCGCCTGGGCCACCCGGGACCCGGCAAACCCCTACTACCACGACGACCTGGTTCTCAAAGCCATCTGCAAGGGCGGAGAGGCCTTGGTCACCGAGCAGGATGCGCAGGGCATGTGGGTATTTCGCAAGAAAGACAACTCCACCTGGGGCCAGATACACATGCCTTGGACGTACAGCCGCTGGATCCGCTCCTACGCCCTGATCCGCGAGGCCATGCCAGCCGCCAGCCGCGAGGCCTGGGAAAGGGGCCTGCTGCTTGGCTTCCGCGGGATTCGCCACTACCTGGACGAGGGGGTGCAGAACACCTCGGTCCACCATGCCATGGCGCTCTACCTTGCCGGCGAGTGTTTCCAGAACGCCGACTGGAAGGAGGTTGCCCGCAGGTTCATGGCGCGCACTGTAGCGGGCCAGGATCCGGCCGGATTCTGGTCTGAGAACTACGGTCCCGTGGTCGGCTACAACATGGTATACATGGAGGCCATCGGCACCTACTACGCGGTCTCACACGATGCCTCCGTGCTGCCGGCCCTCGAGCGCGGGGCTCGCTTCCATGCGGCGATGCTATGGCCTGACGGCACCCCGATCGCCGCCGTGGACGAACGCCAGATCTACCACCGGGAACGCAACATCGGCAACGTCGGCTTCTCCTATACGGTCGCTGGCCGCGGCTTCCTCAGCAGCCAGACACAGGTGCTCCGGGACCAGGGTGGCCTGGTCAACGCTGACTATGCCGCCGCCATGCTTATCTACGGCGGCGTCGGCGGTGCCGCTGCGGCGCCGGTCCGCGGCGACCACGCCCAGTTCGTCCTCGGGGATCGGAAGGCCCTGGTGCAACGCGACAAGCCCTGGCAAGTCTGCTTTAGCGCCTACTGCTGCCCGGCGCCACGGAACCGCTGGATACAGGACCGGCAGAACTTGGTCGACGTCTTCCATGACGATCTCGGCCTGCTGATCGGAGGCGGCAATACCAAGCTGCAGCCCTACTGGTCTACGTTCACCGTGGGCGATCCCGACAAGGTGCGCCACCGCGGCGGCGACGCCAACCCCGACTTCACCCCCGCCAGCGACCTGCGCTGGGTTCCCACGCGCAGCACCCTGAACCCGGACGCCGCGCGGCCAAGCCTCGACCTGCTCTACCACGACCACAGCGGCCGCGTGACGGCCACGGTGGGCGAGGACGGCGCGCTCCTGCTGACCTACGAAGCCGTGGCTCTGGCCGAGGGCCGCTTCGAGGCGCACGTGCCTTTCCTCAGACGTCAGGGGCGTCTGCGCTTCGCGGCCGGCCAGGCGCTCTATCTTACGGACACCCCGCTGAGGCTGACGCAGGTCGAGACCGGGGATTGGCTCGAGTGGGACGGCATGCGGGTTGACATCCCGCCTGGGGCCACGCTTCTGTGGCCAGCGCGCCAGCATAACCCTTACGCCAAGGACGGCCTGGCGCCCCTGGCCAACGCCAAGCTGGTCATGATCCTGCCCTTTGCCCCAGGCATGCAGCGCTACCAAGTGGCCGTCCGTAGGGCGCCCGCCTGCGCCATCGCGGGACGTGTCTACGAGGCGCGCCAGCTGCCCGTCCTGTCCCGCACCGAAACCCGCATCAAACCGCTTGACGAACTCGGCTCGTTCCTCCTCAACGCCGCGCGCCCCGGCGATTCCATGACCTTCACCGTGACCGTCGAGAGCGAAGGGACCTATGAGTTGTTTGCCGATTTTTGCCTCTATCCCCGCTACGGCATAGCGCAGGTATCCGTGGATAGCACCCCGGCGGGCGCGCCCTTCGACGCCTATGCCCCCGAGCTGGACGTCAGCGGCCCCGTGTCCATGGGCGAGGTATTGCTGACCGCCGGTCGCCACGAGATCGGCATCACGGTCACCGGCAGAAACCGCCAGGCGAGTGGCTACCTGATCAGCGTCCGCACCTTCCGCCTGCGGCCCGTCGCACCGCCGACACCACCGTAAGGCCAGACCATGACCTGCACTGGAACCGAGAGGGCTGTAGACCCCATGAGCGATCTGCCGGGCAAGATGACCTGGAAGCCGGGAACCGTGCTGCACCCGCTGCCGGTGGTACTGGTCGGTTGCGGTCGCATCGGCGCCGATGCCAACCTGATTACCCTGGCCTGGACTGGCATTGTCTGCTCCGAGCCGCCGATGCTGTCGATCTCGGTCCGGCCCGAGCGCCATTCGCACGCGCTGATTCGCAAGTACGAGGTGTTTTCGGTGAACCTGCCCTCGG